>JAGBGA010000032.1 GCA_017936185.1 Alphaproteobacteria bacterium
CTTCGTGGTGCAGGCAGCACTGTTTTATGTTTTTTATTCTTGGGCACCGTTTGTCATCCCGACGAAGGTCGCGCACCAGAATGACAGGATGAAGAGTAAGATTGTTTCCTTGGGGTGGGTTATTCGAAAAGGCCGGCTGTATCAAGAATGTATGTTTTTTGACCGGGGATTCTTGTGGCAGATGGGCCCAAGTGTGTGCGTTCTTTTTCCACTTCCGGTGTGGTTGTTTGTGTTGGGGTGGCGGCGGTGGTTTCTGTTGCTGTCTCTGTTCCAACTTCGGCGGTTATTGTTTCGGATGCGTCGCGTGTCGTTGCATCGGATGCAGGTGACGCCACATCCCCAAAAAGTTCTTCAAGGCCCGCGGTCCCAGAAATATCTGTTTTTGTTCGTTGGCCAACGGTTGGCGTTTCGGATGTGGCAGAAACAGTTGTGACAGAAGGGGCGGTGGTTGTTTCTTGTTCGCGACCCAAAAAACCTTGCACAAACGCCGCGCATTTATCATGGTTTTCGCCGATACATTTAACGTCATAATTCGGACACGCACCAAGAATGCACAATGTGGTCAATTCCACACCATTTATATTGCGTTCGCCATATAAACCTTGCTTAAATTCTATGGCCCATTTTTCCTGGTCAGAAATATTATCGTTTTTTTGACCAACAACGATAATATTTTCAAAAAAACCCGAAACGTCCGCAAAGGATGGGCCGGCCGACAACAATATCAAAGACGTTAATGGTATAAGTTTTTTCATTTAAGTGCTTCCTCGCATTCTTGGGCGACCTTTAATATACGCTTGGCCGCGCCGATTTGGGTTGCGTTAAATATTGTTGATGATAAAGAAGACGCCGTTGACACGCCCGCCAAAACATTTGATGCGGTATTTAAATTTTTTTCTTTGTTACCGCCCGCCGTACGCACATTGTTCGTGTTCGCAACCGCCGATGTTATCGTGCCCGCAAGTCCCGTTGCCGCACCAATGCCACTTGACACCAATGCGCCCATGCCGCGCGCGTTTATGTCCGATAACTTTACCGTTTCATATTGGCCACAGGCCGATATTATGCGTTCGGCATGTGTCGACTGTTCAACGGTTATTTGTTGTGATATTTTCGCCTGGGTCTTGGCACGTGCCAATGTGTCCAATGAAGATATACAAAGTGCAACCTGGGATTCAAGGTCGGTTTTTACACGATTTGTGCCGGCAATCGCCGCACCTGCAATATTCGTTACCGTCGTCGCCGCCATAAGCCCAGTTCGCGCATCACCCAATTTGGACGATATTTTATCAATTTCTTCTTTGACATTTGAAACATCTTGGGCGTCATGACCATTGGTCATGCTTTTCATCACAAAATCAACATACATCGGTTTAATTCGTTCCAATTCTGCAATAACATGATTGCGCAATGTGTCTTTGTCAGACGACGATAATTCAAGACCGTCAACATCGGTAAAAACAACATTACCAACAATTGATTGATTGTTAATTTTGTCCGCAAATTCTTGGTACTTTTCGGCAACGTCTGATATTTTGTCCGCTTCTTGTTTGGCAACACCGGTAACGGTCGCACCACCACCCGCAAGGGTGCCAACCGCCGTTACCGCCGTATTGACGCCCGCCATGGTCTTGATATGTTCAAGATGTTCGGAAATGCCACCACAGTTGGTGCGCACGTCTTGTAATGCCGCGGTAAAATCGGTTTGACCAAAGGCAATGCCATGATATAAAATTATTGATAAAATAAGCGCCTTTTGCATAATCCCCCACCCATAAACAAGTGCTTTATTATTAACAATAATATCATATAAAAGAATATATTTCTAATAAAAAAAAAAAATGCAAAAATAAGTATTTGTTTTTACTTTGTTTTTTGGCGCAATCACACCAATTCCCAATGACAGATTACAACCGCATGTTCGGTGTCGTTGGTGCGAATCTTGTGACGCGTGGTTAAACCATCAATCGCAACATCAATGCAAATTTCAGGGGTGTCGGGACTGATTTCTTTTTTAAAGCAAATATCAATCTTGCGCAGTTTGTGTTGCGTACGATATGCGTATCCAACACTTTCCGTTGCCCATACCGCATAAACAGCGTTATTTATATGCTGGTTCACGTCAATGTCGTCAAAGCGACATTTCATAATATGCGTCTTGTTTGTTTCAAAATCTGGGAACTTTTCAAAGGCACAGCCATATGCACGTGTCGGCACAACAACGTCGGGGGACAGGTGATTGGCCAATGGCAATGGACGACGGCGTTCCATGTCGATTAATATCCACTGGGATGTTGCGCGCACCATTAAACGATTATCCGACCCACGAATTTCAAAGTCACGCGTTGCACGCAATGCGTCTTGGCATGATGGCCATGTGGTAAAGGTTAATTCTTCGCCTTCACGTGGTAATTCCATTATGTCAACCAAGTAATACAGAACAACCCAACCAACATTGTTTTCCAAACAATATGTGCGACCACAACCAAGAAATTCCGCATGACGGTCCGCAATCGATTGCAATTCATTCATTAAAATTAATGGACGCACGTTGCCAAATCGGTCGCACTGATATGCTTGTAAAGTACGCGTTTCTGTCAGTTTTTCTGCCATGTGCCCTGCCCCCCAAAAAAATTGCGTTATTGTTTTTGTTCGGCGACAACAAAATCCAATGCGTTACCCAATACAATTTCATTCGCGCGCGCGGCAGATTTTATCAAACCATGCAAGACATCTGGTGTCGTTGACGGAATGGTTAATGTTTCCAGTTTTGCCCCATTACCAATTTTACGTTCTGTGCGCATACCGCGAACGTTTTTCAATAATTCCAGCGCAATATCCATCGTCGATACATCGGTATCATATTCAGAATTTACGGTTGGATATTGGGTCAAGTGCAATGTTTCGCCACCTTCGAAATCTTTATAAATTTTCTGCCACAATTCTTCGGTCAAGAATGGAATAAATGGCGCATAAAGACCGATTATCGCACGCAAGACGGTGTACAATGTCCACTGGGCCGATAATTTCGATTCCGCGCTGTATTTTTCCGGCGCCCAGAATCGGTCTTTGATGAATTCCAAATACTGGTCACAGAAAATATCCCAAAAGAATGTATCGATTGCGGCGCGTGAATTATAGTTGTCGTATTTATCCAAATGCTTTCTGGTTTCGGCAATTGTCTTGTTTAATTCAGATAACACCCATCTGTCTTCGATAAAGCGTTCGGATACTGGAATCGATTTCGCGGTCGCCGGTTCAAAGTCAGATAAATTCATCAAAACATATTTTGACGCATTCCATAACTTGGTCAATAATTTTGAACCACGTTTGACTTCGTCATCAGAATATCTGATGTCTGTGCCAATTGGTGCAGTGGCAATCCAATAACGCAATGCGTCAACGCCAAACTTTTCAACCGCGTCCAATGGGTCGGTGCCATTGCCTTTGGTCTTGGACATTTTTTGTCCACGTGAATCACGTATCAGACCATGAAAGTTTACCGTATGGAATGGAACATCGCCCATTACATAAATGCCCATCATTATCATACGCGCAACCCAAAAGAAAATAATATCGGCCGCAGTGTATAATAAATCCGTTGGATAATATTTCTTTAATTCAAGCGTTTGTTCCGGCCAACCCAATGTCGAAAATGGCCACAGACCAGACGAAAACCATGTGTCCAGAACGTCCGGGTCACGCGTTAACGCCTTGCCACCCGATTGCTTGATTGCGTCTTCTTCGGTTTCGGCAACGTATACATTACCATCCGCATCATACCAGGCCGGTATATGATGACCCCACCACAATTGACGTGAAATCGTCCATGGGCGAATATTCTTCATCCACGCCATAAACAGGTTATATCTGTGTTCAGGCATAAATTTGATTTTTCCGTCTTCTACCGCCTTTATCGCAGGAATGGCCAACTTTTCTGCATCAACAAACCATTGGTCGGTTAAATATGGTTCAACTGGAACCTGGCCACGTTCAGAATATGGTGTTGGGATTGTTCTGTCTTCAACCTTGACCAAAAGGCCGGCCGCATCAACATCAGCCACAACCGCTTCGCGCGCCTTGTACCGGTCCAGACCGCGATATTTTTCCGGAACAACCGGATTATCATTCATTTTTGCGTCCGGTGTTAATATGCATACCGGTGTCAAGTTGTGACGCAGGCCAACTTCCCAGTCGTCAAAATCGTGGGCCGGTGTAATTTTTACCGCACCGGTACCTTTTTCTGGGTCGGCATGTTCGTCACCAATAATTGGTATTTCAATATCTGTTAATGGAATTATCGCACGTTTACCAATTAAGTGTTTTAACTTTTCATTTTCTGGGTGAACGGCAATCGCCTGGTCGCCAAATAATGTTTCGGGACGTGTTGTCGCGATTTCAATAACACCACCATCAACCAACGGATAGTTAAAGTAATAGAACTTGCCCTTTTCATCACGCGTTTCAACTTCCAGGTCGGAAACAGATGTCATTTGTTTTGGGCACCAGTTTACCAAACGCTTTTCACGATATATCAAACCTTCGTTATACATTTTTACAAACAATTTTGTAACCGCACGTGACAGACCGTCATCCATGGTAAAGCGTTCACGCGACCAAACCGGTGTTACACCCAAGATATGTAATTGATTCATAATCTGGCCGCCCTTGTCCGCTTTCCACTTCCAAGCACAATCCAATTTTTCTTGTAAAGACAATGTGTGTGGATTAATGCCACGCTTGGACAAATCGCGTTCAACCAATAACTGGGTCGCAATTGATGCATGGTCGGTTCCCGGTTGCCATAAAACATCAAACCCAGACATACGTTTATAACGACACACAATATCGGTCAAGACATTGTTCATCGCATGACCCATGTGTAAAGAACCAGTGACATTCGGTGGTGGCATCATGATGCAAAACGATGGTTTATCAGATGCAACATCGTTATTCCAAAATGTGTTTTTATCCCAGAATTCTTGGATTCTGGTTTCAATTTCACGTGGGCTGATATTCTTGCCAAGTTCGATATTCATGTCTTTATCCTGGGTTATAAAAAATAATCTGTGTAAAATCGTACCAGATTAAATTCAAAATTCAAGAAATTCGAATATTCTTTATTTTTTAATAAAAAACAATGGTGGTGTGATCTAAAAATAAAAAAAACGCCCGATTGGGCGTTTTTTTTATATATCAAGCTTTTTATGCATCATGTCAAGAACCGGTGTCGCAACACCCAAGTCACGCGCACGCGTCATAAGACCACACAAGGCAAAAATGCCTTCGACGGTGCCAGATGGTTCTTGGCCACGCGCAATGGACATGCCACCGGAAAAATTACGACTGGTTTCACTGGTTGCGGACAAGAATAAATCACCAATCCCGCAAAGACCAAGAAATGTACGCATGTCACCACCCGCCGCAAGACCAATATCAACAACTTCGTTCCATGCGCGCGTAAACATCATTGCACGATCGTTTTCACCCATGCATGCAACACGACAAAAACCACTGATTAACGCAACGGCATTCTTGCCAACACCGCAAACTTCGGTGCCGATAACGTCGCTGCTTTCAACCAAGAACAAGTCACTTAATGCTTCGCGGCCAAAATCAAGCGCCTTGTCCGTACCCGCCAACGTCGACCCAGTTGGAACACCACGTGCCACTTCGGCGGCAAATTGTGGTCCAGACAACACACCGTATTCAACGCATTCTGGTACTTCTGCACTTAGAATTTCAGACATAAATTGACCCGATGGGCATTCGGCGCCCTTGGTACAGATTATTATCGGTTGACCATCATAGAATTCATGCGCACGACGTAACGTTTCACGAAAATATGCCGCCGGCGTCACAATCAACCATGTATCACAATCTTTTAATTCAGACATCGCCGACGTTATGCGTATACTTGATGGCATTTGCACGTCGTCAAAATGTTTGTATTCGCCATCATATGACCATAAAACAACACTTGAACCACCGCGCGATACCGCAATCGATAACGCCGTTCCCCACGCACCTGCACCAATTACACCAACTTTCATTCCATATCCTTTATTTTTCTTTCAATCAAAGGGACAACAACCAAACCATCATCAGATAACTCAATCGCACGATTGTACGCACGACGTGCAGAATCTGCGTCGCCACGTAAATAGTACATGTCCCCAATATGTTCAAACAATGAAGAACATGTGTCAGATACTTCCCCCACACGTTCCAATACATCAAGTGCCGCGTCAATACCTTCGCGGACAACAACAACACAACCCAACGTATCCCACGCCAATACATCCGATGGATTTTGCGCAACCAACGACATCGCATACGAATATGCAGAATCAAGTTCGCGCTTTTGCGCGGCCCAAACTTTGGCCTGTAATGACATTATTTCCGAATCAGAAATCAAAATGCCCGATGCATAGTCAAGATCACGCTGGGCCGCGTCAAAATCACCAAACATAAAGTATATGTGCGCACGTGACTTGGTAAAGAATGCGCGCCCTGCCCGGTCAAGTTCTTCTTGGGCCAAGGCACGATTTACAACACGTAACGCAGAACGCATATTGCCATGTTGAACATAATAACCAATTAACTTGTTCACGCCCGGAACAAACAAAGGATGTGTATCAACAATGTCTTGCAGTTTTTCAATGTCGCCGGTCTTGTCAATAATGCGCATTGTGGCAAATAAAGAAAATGGACTTGATGAATCAATTTCGGAAAAATAACGCGCGTAATCACCAACGTTGTTATAGAAATATTGCCCAAGATAGTAGTTTATCGCATCATTATTATTCGCATAATCAGGTGCCGTTAACTGGGCAAAACGTAACAATAATACGGATAAATCAGAATACATCATTATCTGAGTATGTGAAACATTTTGAATCAAACTGAACGCCAAGGCGTTTTTAAAACCACTGTATACCGACCAATCTGGAATATCTGAAAATCCAGACATAAACATGCCGCCCGGACGACGCGTGAATTCACGATAAAGCTTGTCTGCGCGTTCGGACATGTCATGGTGCGTATAAAAAGACATCATGTACAGATAATCGTTTATATTTAAAAATTCAGGCGCAACCAATGCAAAATTTTCGGTGGCACGTTCAAATTCACCAAGTTCTGCATAAATTTGACCGCGAACAAAGGCCTTCCATGATGCGTTTGTTGGCAACGTTTCAATAAATTTGAACGTGTTTGTGCGCCAATCGTTCGCAATCGCAGACCAAATACGCAACGGCGCCGCCAATGCAGATGTGTCGTTTTTGTGACGATTGTGCAGTTCTTTCCAATTGTCATTCTGAATCAAGTACGCGTCGTAAATCAATTGGGCCGGCATGGCCTTTTCAGACTTTAATAAATTCGCATCTGATGGCATTTTGCCCCCAAGAAATTCAGCAATCAAACGCGTGTTTTGAACAATCGGATAATCAACATCACGAACAGCACCCGCAAAATGCGCCGCAGATTCAAAGTCGTTTACATAAATTGCATGCTGGGCCGCCAAAAATGCGCCATACTTGCTGTTTGGGAATTTGTATGGTGCGCCCTGCCCCGACGTTGAAGTGTATGACCATATCACCCCACCCGTCACAGCAATTAACGCAAACAAACAAATTCCGATAAATAAAGTTTCAATTTTCTTCATGGTTATGTTACAATAGCGCTTATGAAGAATAATGTCAAATTTGAACAATATGCACAGTTGCTGCGTGAATGGTCGGGGCGTATGAACCTGGTCGCGCCAAGCACATTGAACGATATAGAAAATCGACACTTTGCCGATTCTGCCCAGTTGGCCGACATTTTACCCAAAGGGGTGCCGGTGGTCGACCTGGGGTCGGGGGCCGGGTTTCCCGGTGTTGTTTTGGCAATACTTGGCTGGAACGTGATGTGCATCGAATCAATCGGTAAAAAAGTTGCGTTTTTGTCGGCGGTCAAAGAAAAACTTGGGTTGGATAACCTGACAATTTACCATGGTCGTGTTGAAGATTTTGTCCGGCGTTTACCGGCAAAAAACGATGATTTTGTGTTTACTGCACGCGCATTTGCATCATTGGAAAAAATTATGGACTATGTCGCACATACAAAACGCCGGCTTTTTTTACTAAAAGGCCGGGAAATACCGGCAGAAATCAATGTCGCAAAACAAAGATATAAATTCGACTTTGATTTAACACCATCCAAGACCGGTGATGGCTTTATAATTTCTGTGCGTTTTGACCGGTAATTTCATATGAAATAAAGTTTATTTTATTGAATCTGGTGATTTTTTGAAATTTTCAAAAAAATCGCGTTTTTGCCGGTAATTTCGTTTATCAAAGAATCAACTGAATTAATTACACGCCGCTTTTGTGTATCACTTGCCACGTGCCACAAATTTACCGAACCAATCGACATCTTGAATCCCCATAACGCGTCCCATTCACCAGATTCTGGGTCAAACAAAGCGCCCAACATATTGTCACATTCAACATTCGGCACATACTTTTTCAATGTTAAACCATCGATATTTCTGGCGATTGTTGTTTTGTATAAACCATGCCTGGTCGCGTCAAGAAAATGACACAAAGCACATTCAAGTATAATATCCGCAACACGCGAATCTTTATAGAACATAACCGTATAACGATTATACCCAAGCGCATCAATTTGTGACGCCGCAGACGCAACAAAAGATTTGGTCTTTGGGATGGATAAAACGTCGGCATTGCGGGCTTCAAGATATGTAACTATTTCATACGCAGGCGCCATTATTTCATTCATCGCCGCAACCCGCCCACGCGTCAAAGGCGAATACATTGACACGTTTTTTGTCATGTGCGCTTTGCGTGCATGCGCCATTTCGTGCGCAAGACTTAGATAACACAGCCCATTGTTCAAATCACAATACGCAATAATATCTTTACACGTTGTTGTGGTCGAAAAATAATTAACACAAACACTGTTCTTGCGCGGATTGAACACGCCGGCCGGAACCGAATGTTTTATTGATTCAAAATTTTCACAATTTACATTAACTGTATCAGTATAAACAAGTATATCTTGATAATGTTTTTTCCCGGTGTTTACCGGCTTTTTTGTACAAAATAACAACAGCGGAATCGAAACAGATACCCCCAGACAAATACCAACACACAAAGAACGTAATTTATTCAATGACATATACAAAAACATAACACAAACAAAAACATTGTCAACACAAATGTATTTCACATGAAACAAAGAATATCCAATTGTTTTTAAATGATTTTTTTATGTATGCAAATATACCACTTGACCGAATCGGGTGGTTTTTATATGGTATTGTCAAAAGAATGGAAAGGGTAAAATGGCACATATTATCGCATTTGCAAATCAAAAGGGCGGGGTTGGAAAAACCACAACCGCCATTAACATTGGCGCATCGTTGGCCGCAATAAAAAAACGCGTATTGTTAATTGATTTAGACCAACAAGGTAACGCAGGAACCGGACTTGGGTTCGAACGCGCAAACCACAAACAAAGCGTTTATGGCGTTATTATGGGCACCGCCAGCGCCGCAGACAATATATTAACCACCGCGGTCGCTGGATTACACCTGTTGCCATCGACACAAACACTTGCCGGGGCGGACATTGATTTGCTTGATATGGAAAACCGCGAATTCAGACTTCGTGACGCACTGCAACCGATTGCAGATTATTATGATTATATACTGCTGGATTGTCCGCCGGCATTGGGCTATTTAACAATTAACGCACTGACGGCGGCAGATTCGGTGATTATACCACTGCAGTGTGAATTTTTTGCGCTTGAAGGCGTACAACAATTAATGGACACGATTTCGGTTGTAAAACAAAAATGGAATCCGTCACTGGAAATACTTGGCGTATTGTTGACCATGTACGACAAAAGATATGGAATGACACGCGCCGTAGACGACGATGTAAGAAATACTTTTGGTGACATCGTATTTAAAACCGTCGTACCGCGTAATGTGCGCGTATCCGAAGCGCCAAGCCATGGTAAACCGGCACTGTTTTATGATTTTAATTCAACCGGCGCCCAGGCATACTTGCGCGTTGCAACCGAAGTCGTACAAAGAATTGAAGGGGGAACAGATGGCAACTAAATTTGGACTTGGGCGTGGATTGGCCGATATCCAAGCCGCACGCGGCACAATACCGGATATATCACTTTTGACACCAACAGAACGTGTCGTTGTGAAACAAATCCCATTGGTGCAAATTGGCGCAAACCCAGACCAGCCACGAAAAACCTTTACGGATTCTGAACTGAGCGACCTGGCGGCGTCAATAAAAGAAAAGGGCGTGTTACAACCAATTTTACTGCGCGCGGTATCGGGAAAAACACATGCGTATGAAATTGTTGCCGGCGAACGCAGATTTCGTGCATCTAGGATGGCGGGATTAAGCGAAATACCCGCCTTGGTAAAGAATCTTAGCAATGAAAACGCGATGGAAATCGCACTGATTGAAAATGTTCAACGCGAAAACTTGAACCCAATCGAAGAAGCAAATGCGTATAAAAACCTGATGGAATGTTGCGATTATGAATTGCCAGATGTGGCACGATTAATCGGAAAATCGGAAAGCTATATTCGCAATATGTTACGTTTAACGTCTTTGCCGGAATCGGTACAAAATTTGGTGAGCCAGGGCGAATTGTCTGCGTCACACGCGCGAACAATTGCCGTCGCAGAAAACCCCGAAGAATTGGCACACACAATCATTTCAAGTAAATTGTCGGTGTCGGATACAGAAAAACTGGTAAAAAGCGCACCACGCGCAAAAAACACACGAAAACATTGCAATCGCACAATTGATGATGCGACCATTCGGGATATGGAATCGCGAATCAAAAATGCACTTGGGGTGAATGTAAAAATTTCAGAACGTCGCGGCGGGGCAGGGCAAATAACACTAACGTTTGCGACGCGCATGCAATTGCATGATTTATTAGAAAAATTAACCAAGTAAAAAACATCAAAAAAAGCCGGCAAATGCCGGCAATTTTTAACAATTTTATTATACGCAACAAAACGTTTGTTTTTTTGCATAATAACACCGGTGTTACCGGTGTTTTTGTATGTTTTTTTATCGTCTTTTTTGTTTGGCATCGTATTCGGCCAATGCGCGCGCAGACCCCAATTTATTTAAATAATTACATGTATGTGATGGAATATCAATAAACATTGTGCCAAGGGTGTCTTTGGCATTACACTTAATCGTGTTGAAAACCGGCTTCCCTTTGGCAATGTCTTTTATTGCGTTGTTTGCATGAAATATTGGCGCAAATGCCGCCAAGACAGTACCCGCAACCATAAAAACAGGCAAAAACGCGCACCAGCGCAAATCATACTTTAATTTAATTTTTGTTCTTGGGTCCATTAATACATCCTTGATATCACAACAAAGAATAACACAGGTTTTATTTCTGTCAATTATTTTATTTATATAAAAACTTGCATTTTCGGTATTTTATGTGTAAAGTTGTTTTCATGAAACAAAAAACAATAATTATTATTAGATAACGGTCGACTGCGCTTCTGCGGTGGCTGGGGCGCGTATGCGCCCGTTTTTAATGTAAAAATGGAGTAAAATATGTCATATCCAAAAACCGATGCCAAAGTGAATTTTACAACACTTGAACAGGATGTTTTAAAATACTGGCGCGAAAATAATACATTCCATAAATCTTTGGAACGCACAAAACAAGGCGCACCATTTTCATTCTATGATGGGCCACCCTTTGCAAATGGGTTGCCACACTGGGGGCATTTGGGTGTGTCGGTTGTAAAAGATATGGTTGCACGTTTCCAAACAATGTCGGGACGACATGTCGTGCGCGAATTGGGGTGGGATTGCCATGGGTTGCCCGCGGAAAATTCTGTGGAAAA
>JAGBGA010000033.1 GCA_017936185.1 Alphaproteobacteria bacterium
AGTATTTTATCACATATTTTTCAAAAAAAACAGACGATAATTTTATTCAACCGCATGATAAACAACATCATTAAATTTTATATTCAATTCCCCGCCCCCCGGGACAAGTTTCATATAACATTTATTATCATTATATTGCACCACTAACGCATGTTCTGTATACTTTTCCGCATACAACTGAAACGAATATCCATTTGATGTCATCAATTTACTTATGCCGATTTCACATAATTGCTCTTTAAATAATTCTGCCTTACAAAAAATCCCCGACACATCATCATCACAACTTGGCACCCCCACAACATCAACCATACCTTCGTCACAATTGTTATCATAAAGCAAAGTAAAAAAACCCGACGGACAAACATCATCCGACGACACGTCACCCGCATAAACCACATCTATTTGGTCAGACAGTAAACACGCTGACAAAGCCGACTCCCCGGGTTCCAGCACATCAAAATACACAAAATCAAACGGCGATGTTAAAATTTGACACTTTGAATGATTTACATCTAAAACCACTACATGCACTGGCACAATATAGCCATATTCAAGACTTTCATAAAACACAGTTCCATAGCCATCATCACCCTCTTTACTGTGACTGTAAAAGTATAATTGCTTGGACCGCTTTGCACATTTCACAACTGTATCCGTCGACACACATTCCGCATACCCCCTAAAAAAACAACACAAACACAATAAAAATACAAAAAATCTTTTTTTCATGATAAAAACACCGCCATTTTTTGAAATATGGCGGTCGGGGCGTTCAAAAAATCATCAACAAGCATGACCCCGCCGGCCTTTGGGGGAATACCCCCTATTACATAGCCGACGGCACCCCGACATAAAATAACACGCCGGGATATCGCATAAAAACGACGCACACCGCGTCAAATTATGCGCAGATTCAGCATGCAAAAACACATACTGCTTGTTGTTGGGCTTTTTGACGACCCCGAACCCATATCCCTACAGGTTCGCGCAAATTATACAATATACACAATAAAAGATAAAGTATTTTTATTATTTCTTTAACAGCATCGCTTTGACAATATCAGCAACGACCATACCGATAAATGCCCCAAGAATAACATCACTTGGCCAATGGGCCCCAATCGCCACACGCGACACCCCAACAATAATCGCCAACGTCCATGTCAACGGTTTAAATCGTGGTGCCAACATACCAATCATAACCAGTCCTGCAAACGTAACCGTTGTATGTCCCGACGGCATTGAATTAAACACCCAATCTGTTGACGGCGGAAAAAATCCCGTCATATCCAAGGCTTCGAAAAATATCGGCCTTGCGCGCCCAATAAATATCTTTAAAACCTTGACCAAGATTCCGGCGGACACAACGCTGCAAAATATCAAAAACGCGTTATTTGTTCTTGTATTTACAAAGAAATCATACAAAAAAGCAAACACACTTGACTTGTTTCTTATATCCAAGAATTTACAATCTGTTTTTACGCATTTTTTTATACAAAAAACAAGCACCGCCACAAAAGACACCAAAATCCAAACTTTTGCATCGAAAATTTTATCAAGTAACGCCCACGCACGACAATCCAATTCCCGCATTGCCAAGAACAAAGGCCGGTCAAACCATACAATTCCACACGCAACCAATATTGCCGTTACAACCGCCCCCCACGCAATCCAATTCCATTTAATTTTATTATCAACGGTCAAAAACATCCCCACACCCCTGTTATTTATTATTCTTGTACAAGCAATTTATTATAAAGCTTTTTATCTGTTAAAATCTTGGCCGACACTGCGGCGGCAACGGCGTCTTCATCGGCCCCACTTGTAATAACCGGGCAACCACGACGAATATCTTCGGGCGCAACATCGGCATTTTTATTAAAGTCTTGAACATTAAAGTCATTATTAATCACATTCAAGAAAAACGCATTTTGTTGTTGGCTGGTGCGAATATTCGACAAACAAACAATTGGAAAAACACCACGCCCATCAATTTTGCGCCCCATACCTGTTTTGATTGATTTATTTAACAATTCCAACGCCCCACCATTATCCAAATCGATACGCGTTGCGATACGTGCCTGGCCCCCGGTTGGCGTTCCGACCAATACCCCACGTTCATTTTCATAGAACGCCGCCGCAATTGCTTCGGCGGTTCCCCGCGTCATATCAGACACCAACACCACCACCGGCACATCAACAACGGCATCACCACCGGGCACAACTTCGACTTCGTCACGCGCCGTTTCGACGATACGCATAACCGGCGTTTTACCAATAAAAAGGCCCGCCAACTTTGCCGCCGCCCGCTCATCATCCCCGGTTGCCGCCCGCAAATCAAGCACCACCCCCGAAACATCTGAAAACCGCGCCAAGGCTTCATTAACGATTGCCACCGCCCCATCTGATACATTATGCACAATAATTTCCAGCAATCCGCCCGAATCCGGATTATTGCGATGAACAACATCCGCATCGGCCAACACAATTGTCGCACGACGAAGCACAACATCACGCCCACCCGATGGCGTCAACAACTTTATCTTGGACGTCCCCGAATTAAATCCGGTCATAACATTGGCCAAATCCGCATCATTCATATCGGCCACCGCCCGACCATTAATTTGTACAATCAAATCCCCAACACGAATCCCCGCAATATCGGCCGGTGCCCCTTTGTAAATACCGGTAATGCGAAAGTTACCACGCACATCGCGCGCCCCTTCGATACCAACACTTGTTAAAATGCGACCATCTTCGGCAATTTCTGCATCTTTGGAAAAGACATATCGGCCATTTTCATCAATTCCGCGAATCAAGCCATCAACCACAACCTGGTACATTTCACTTTCGCCCAGTCCGCGCATCGCCGCATCATGTGCGCGCATTTTTAATATCAACGCCGTTGTAATTTCGCCAAAACCGTTCCAATCTTTATCGTCTGGCCGCGGGAAATTTGCAACAATTGCATCACCCCACACCAACACAACACGTTCATCGGTTACGGCAATATGCGCATTTGGGTTTAAATTTTCAAGACTTTCAATTGCGACATTCAAACTTTTTCCCGCCCAATTAACAGAATCAAGTTTTTCATATATATCTGCAAAAGTATTTGACACATCAAAAACGCGCAAACCGTATTGAACCGGTTCGTCTTCAAAGAACAAACCACCCGAAAATGCACATGGCACCACCCCAAGGACAAAAGTCATCCAAACCAAGAATTTTTTCATTCCCATCATACCTTTCCCCCCATGTGATGCCACACGCTTTATTATTTATCCGTATCGCGCAAATTAAAGTGATAAAGCATAATATTAGAAACATACATACTGGTAAACGTTCCCATAATTACACTGAATCCCATTGCGTATGCAAATTCACGCAACAACTGTCCACCGAATATCGACAACCCAATCATCGCCAGCAACGTTGAAACACTGGTCAACATTGTACGGCGCAACATTTCATTAACCGACAAATCTATTAAATCCCCCATTGGCATTTTGTGATATTTTTTCACATTTTCATCAATTCGGTCATAGTTTACAATCTTGTCATTAATCGAATACCCAATTCCCGTCAAGATAACCGCGATTGCCGTCTGGTTAAATTCCAACCCTGTGATTGAAAAGAATCCAAACATCAACACAAAGTCCAAGAACAGCGAACAAAACGCCCCAATTGCATAACCACCTTTGTATCGAATCCAAACGTAAATCGCCATCATAATAAACGCGAACAAAATCGCCAAGATACCGCCACGCACCAATTCGCCACCAATTTTTGGCCCAACGATTTGCACTTGTTCATATTGAACGTTTTCACCAAGGATATCCTTGATTTCTGTCACACGTTCATTTTGTTGTGCATCTGTTGCACCTTTTGGCAACCCAACGCGAATCAAGATTGCATTTCCATCAACGGTCTGCAATTCTGGGTTAAATTCATCCAACGCCGAACGCATTTGTTCGATGCCATAATCTTGGACAACTGGTTTTACTTCCATTGCGATACCGCCCGAAAAGTCGATACCATAATTCAACCCACGCACAAACAGTGACAGTACCGCCACCAGGACAATAATCCCAGAAACAACATACGATACTTTACGATATTTCATAATCTGCAATTTCATAACACTTCCCCTTTGCATTCTTATTTGCCGCCACCGACAAAGCCAATTTTCTTGTTTTTACCATTCATGTACCATTCAACCAAAACCTTGGTCAAGCATACACATGTGAACAGCGTTGTCAAAATACCGATTGACAATGTCACTGCAAATCCGCGAATTGGGCCGGCGCCAAACTGGAACAATACCAAACCACAAATAAGCGTCGTCAAGTTTCCGTCCAAAACCGCCTTCATTGCGCGATCGAACCCAAGATTCGACGCCCGCAACGTTGGCGTCCCAGATTTCACTTCATCGCGAATACGTTCGAACGGCAACACATTTGCGTCAACCGCCATACCCAACGTCAACACGATACCGGCGATACCTGGCAAAGTTAACGTTGCGCCAAAC
>JAGBGA010000002.1 GCA_017936185.1 Alphaproteobacteria bacterium
CAAAATCGTGAAATGGCAATGAAGATGTTGCGCAGCAAGCTGTATGAAATTGAAATGCAAAAACGTGCCGCCGAAGAAGACGCCGCGAAAGCTGCACAAAAAAAGATTGAATGGGGCAGTCAAATCAGAAACTATGTTTTGTATCCGTATCAGTTGGTCAAGGATGTGCGCACAAATGTTGAAAAGACAGATTCTGGGGCGGTTCTTGATGGCGACCTTGATGATTTTATGTTGGCATCTTTGCAACAGGCATAATAATTAATACTTCTTGACACCAAAAACTTTTGACAATAAAATAATTTTGACAAAGTGTTAATACAGGATTTAAACATGGAATTATGTGATGATGCCAGATGGGCAGAAACAGACGACGAACAAGTACGTGCAATTTCGGCACTTTACCCAGGTGAAACAGTTTATTTTGTGTCTGATAGTCGTGGTGAAAAAACGAACTTGAAGGAAACAAAAACACATACGTTTAAGTTTTCTGATAACCCAGAATTAATTTTGAAAAATGCCGAAATATGCGGGGTCTGTGCATTGCGTGGCATCCCGGTGCCAAAAATCACACCACGTGAATATGGTGGTCTTTTCTTTGAAGAATATCCACGCATTGATGGTATTAATTTATACCAAGCAATCCAACAAGGTATCGGCGCAAAACAGATTCAAGAAATTTATCGCGATATTATTAAGTGTTTTGCAAAGATGGACAAGGTTTCGCCATCGCAACTTTATAAGAATCCAATTAATCATGTGCATAATGTCGCACGTATCACAACGGCCAAAAATAACAATCCATTTATCGCGAATCTTATTGGGGTGGCGGTGTACGCAATGAACGCGGGCAAATATTCAGACAAGGCGTTTTATCATACGAATATTTCACCCAAGAACATTATCGTTTCACATGATGGTAATTTTGTTGCATTGGTTGATGCAGATGAAATTGCAATCGCCGACAGAAATTATGCTTTTGGGGCAATGGCGGCAAAATACCAAGAAATAGGTATGAATATGAATGATTTGTTTAATACCTATTATCAGATTGGTGATTATCAACTGAATAAATCCCGCGTGCAAATGATGGCAAATACAAATGCGTTGGGACAAAAGCTGCTGTGGATGCACAAACAATCAAAAACAAAATAAAATGGAATATCGAAGTACGGAATTTTATCACGCAGCAATCAAGAATTCATACCCAAATGCATGCGATATAAGACAGCCAGATATACTTGGGGTCATTGCACCGGTTTTCTTGGCAGATGTTGGTAAAGATACGCTGGTGTGCAAATTTAACCGGCGCGAAGTTATTTTTCACAACAAGGTTGTCAGTGATTTGTTACAGTTTCACGATATCCCTGCCCCGCGAACACGCATACACGCATACCTTCATACGTGGTTTGAATCATATAAATATAACGATGCAAAAACATTACATGAACTGATTCAAGACGGATTGTCAGACGAAGATATATTTAATGCATATTGTGGTGTGTTTGATTTGCAAAGCAGAATATCACAAATACCAGCTGGGACCTTTGCGCCACCATATTTCCAATATTATAAAAGCATTCTTGAAGCACAACAGGAAGATACAAATAATTTAATTCTTGGTTCGTATCGTAAGTTTTGTCGACACATGTCAAATGTGGGGACACAAATACTTTTGCATAACGACATTCACGACAGAAACATATTGTATTCGCCGGAAAGCAAGCAGGCGTTTTTGATTGACCTTGATGCGGTGTCGTTGTGTAACGAAAATTTTACAATGTTATCTACGTTACAGCGATACCCATTAAACAACTTTTACGAATTAATGAATGAATATGAAAAGCGGACGGGACGAAAACTTGATCGTATGCAAATAATGATGGCCAAAAGAATTATGGCCGGACTTCGTGGCGCAAAAGAAAAAACAATCGCGATGTTACAACGTCAAAGATAATATCGTTCTTGCATTTAATTTCTTTATATTTATAATATGTATGCATTTGGTGCCCATGGTGCAACTGGATAACACGTCACCCTCCGAAGGTGAAGATTGTGGGTTCGAATCCCGCTGGGCACGCCAAAAAAGAACCGCCACGTGGC
>JAGBGA010000034.1 GCA_017936185.1 Alphaproteobacteria bacterium
TTCTTTTTCATTAATTTCAATTTCAATCGTATCATCAATATCTGGCCAAACATCAACCGATGCAAAACTTGTTTGACGCTTTCCATTTGCATTAAAGGGCGATATTCGCACCAATCGGTGCACGCCAATTTCGTTTTTCAGCCACCCATACACACGTTCCCCAGATATACGATATGTTATATTTTTTATACCTGCGGTATCACCTTCGTGTTCTTCGACGATTTCGATGGCAAAGCCATGTCTTTCCGCCCATCGTGCATACATACGCGACAACATTTGCGCCCAATCTTGGGCTTCGGTACCACCGGCACCGGCTTGAATAAACAAAAATGCGCCATTATTATCGGCCGGCTCACGAAAAAGCGTGATATATTTTGCCTTGTGCGCGGTTTCGGCCAACTTTTCAATTGCAGTTGCGACATCGGAATCATCGGGCGCAATTTCATATAATTCGCACAAGTTTTTATATTCCGATTCCATCGTTACCAATTCAGACAAAGTCTTTTCCAATCCCGACTTTTTTCGAAGCAGGGCGCGCGCATTATCTGGATTATCCCATAAATCCGGTGCATTAACTTGAATATTCAGTGTATCGATTTGTTCTTGTAATTTTGCCGGGTCAAAGGAACCCCCTTACGGCAGAAATGTCGTCGGCAATTTGTGTTAAAATTTCATTTGTAATAATCATAATACGCACATAATACCAAGTTTTTTTTATTAATCAAATGAATGTTTGCCTTTTTTATTTATTTATGATAAACTGACCATAACGAGAGGGTCTGAACATGAAGCATTTTTTCAGTGTTTTTGGTGTAATCGGCGCGTGTTTGTTGGGCGCAACGGCATCTGCGGCGGTAATGGGAACTGTTGGCGGCACATCTGGCGCGAATGCAGGGCGTGGTGTCGTCGTGCAATCAACCACTGCGACTGGCAACCTTCGTGGTAATGCCGGCGTTGCAAACGCATATAAAACAAACCAACGCAACACTTACTTTATGGTAACCCAGCCTGATGTAGACACCGCATGTCGTCAAAAGATTTTTGCGTGCTTGTCCGAATATTGTGGCGACGTATCAATCGTACCGGGGCAACGCGAATCCCGGTGTCAATACGCCACAGAATCTGAATTATACAACTATGCATTGCTTTGCTTGCAAAAAGATAATGAAATTCTGTTGCCGCAATACGGTGCAAACACCGCCAACGTCGCCGGTGGCATGAATACGGCGGCCCGACTTTGCCCGTCTTATGTTCAACAAGAATTGCTGTCATATCTGTCAATGTCAAACATAGCCAACCAATTATCGAAATCACATTCTGATTTATGCCTTCAACGCCGTCAAGAACTAGAAGCGGCCATGGCGTGCCATTCAATTGCATTGGCATACGGTAACGAAACTGCAAGTAAATTAAATACCCAGTTAACTGACTTTTGTGGTGCCGGCGTCCCGGGGGGCAGTGCGGAAATGGTTACCCGCTTTGCCAATGCCGGTAATGTCGGCGCAGACATTTGGGGATGGGCCGAAAAAATCGTAAACCTTGAAATGAATAACAAAGGTGAAGATTGGCAAAATGCCGTCAACGCCGTATTGGCCAGTTATACGAATCGCATGAATTTGGCATGTGGCGACAATATGCAATTAAATACCGTCACATACAGCAATAATAATTCATCCCAACCAAGTACGCTTCAAACAATGGCGGCCCTTGCGGTTGGTAATGCATTCCCGACACCAAACACCAAACAAGAAAACCCATACGCAAACCAGTCTTTGTGGATGGAAATAACATCAATGTCAGAGATATACAAGGCCGAAGATGCATTTGCGGTAATCAGTGCCGCGTTGGGCAACCCATCAACAACCCAAAACGCATTTTTAACAACGGCCCAAATGGATAATATGCAGCAAGCATACATTCGCGGCACAAAAGTATTTATTCTTCGCGACAGTGCGCGTTGCTATATCGTACCTGTTACCCAGCTAACAGACGGCGAACAATCTGCGGTTGCGCAAACATTTGCAACATGCATCAGCAAATAAGAAAATCAACCGCCCAACGTGGCGGTTTTTTTTTTTGTTTTAATTCCTTTAAATAACCTTGAATGGTTTTGTTATTTTTGTTATAATATCCAACATGAAA
>JAGBGA010000035.1 GCA_017936185.1 Alphaproteobacteria bacterium
GTATGTCTGTTTCCATAGATAATGTATTTGTGAAACAATTCGAAGCCGATGTCCATCTTGCGTATCAGCAAATGGGAACAAAGTTGCGTTCAACCGTTCGCAGCAAATCAGGTGTTGTCGGCGCATCTACAACATTCCAAAAAGTTGGTCGTGGTACGGCCAGCACCAAATCACGCCATGGCATTGTTCCGGTAATGAATTTGAATCATGAACCTGTTGAATGTTTGTTGCAAGATTACTATGCCGGCGATTGGGTTGACGCATTGGATGAATTAAAAGTTAACATTGACGAACGTCGTGTTGTTGCATCTGCGGGCGCATATGCATTGGGTCGCAAGACCGATGAACTGATTATTTCTGCCATGAACACATCAACGGCATCTGTTGGTGACTATAGCACTGGCTTGACCAAAGATTTGATTTTATCGGCGGTTGAAGTTTTAAATACGAACGATGTTCCTGATGATGGTCGTCGTTTTGCAGTTGTTGGTGTGCATCAATGGAACGAATTATTGTCGATGGATGAATTCGTATCTGCAGATTATGTTGGTTCTTCATCACCATTATTGAATGGTGCCGAAGCCCGCAAATGGTTGGGCATTACATGGGTATTGCACAATGGTTTGCCATGCACCAACACAAATCGCGATTGCTTTATTTACCATGCATCAAGCATTGGTCACGCATGCGGCCAAGAAGTTAAAACTGACATTTCTTGGCATGGCGAACGTGCTGCGCACTTTATCAGCAACAGCATGTCCCAAGGTGCCGTTTTAATCGATGCTGATGGTATTGTTCGTGTCAAGTGTTCTGACGCGTCTGCTGCTTAATAAATTCGTAACTTTATAACCAAAAGGAAAAACATATGGCTTTTCAGAATAAAAACTTGTCTGTTATTGCGTATGCAAACGGATTTACACTGTGGCATTACAGCGCAACAGAAACATTGTCGACAATTACTGCGAATGGTTATTTCAACAATGTCAAGACATTGATGAACGTTGGTGATATTATAATTATCAATGCATCTGATAACACTGCGATAAAGAAAATCAACGTTACAGAATTAAATGTAACGACCGTCGCATTGGCATAATACATTTTTTATCCTGGGTCGGCTTTGCAAAAAGTCGACCTGTTTTTTTATCTGATTAACAAAACATAACAAAAGGAACAAAATGCTTACCAAAATAGATTTGTGTTCAATGGCGTTGTTAAAGTTGGGCGAAAAGCCAATTCAGTCCTTGACGGATGACAGTGTTGGCGCCCAATTATCGCGTACTTTATTTGAACCTGTATCTGATGAAGTTTTGTCCATTCATCCATGGCGTTTTGCGACATCGGACATAACATTAACGCGTAACACAGATGGTGACTTTTTAATTCCATCTGATGTGTTGCGTGTGTTAAGTGCCAACGGTCGCATTGTTGGAAATCGTATATTATCTGATTGTGCCAGCACGACAATAAGTGCAATTGTTCGTGTTGCCCCTGACTTATATCCGGCATATTATGTATCATTGCTTGCGACCCGTCTTGCGATGGAATTTTGTGTTCCATTATTGGGCGACCAAACAATATTTCGCACATTGGTTGCGTTGTATGAAACCCAACTTCAAACGGCAAAATTCATCGACAGTACAACATCTGTATCAAATTCCATAAATGATTTTTCATTAATTGATGCGCGTTTTTAATTCATGGGGGACAAGATGGCTGAATTTATAAAAACACAAAATTCTTTTTCAAGTGGCGAAGTCGCACCTGAATTTTATGCAAAAGACGGCATTAATGGTTTATCACGCTTGGAAAACATGGATGTTTTATCAAGTGGCGCCCTGTCGCGTCGATGCGGCTTGCGTCATGTTGATAATTTGGTTGGGGCGGGGCGCCTGTTATCATTTTCCGTATCTGATGGCGAAGAATATATAATTGTTCTTGGCGATTATCACATGGACATATATCGTGACAATGAATTATTCCAAGACTTAATCACCCCATGGTCATATAACGATGTTGCGCACGTCCAATATGCCCAGCGTTTTGGAACAATGATATTTGTTCATCCGGATTTTCCGCCACAAACATTGTCTAAATCGAACACCGAAGACAGATTTTACATATCGGAATTTTCATTTTCACGCAATGATGCGGACATGACGGTAAACATGCCTTTTGTCCGTTTCCAAGACGCATCAAATATCACAATAAGCGTTACAACACATTCATCCGGCAATAACTATGCAACATTCACAGCCAGTTCGAATTTCTGGACCCCAGACAACGTGAATGCGCGTCTGTACTTGTTGGACAAGCAATGGATAATCACAGAATACATCAGTCCAACCAAAGTCGTCGCATACACAAATGGCGCATACACATTGCCATCATCGCCAGTGTCTGATTGGCGCGAAGCTGCATTTGGTGCGCGTCGTGGTTGGCCACGCAGTATAACATTTCACCAAGACCGTTTGGTTTTTGGTGGTTCGCGTTCATGGCCGGGTGGTGTATGGATGTCCCAAGTTGGCCGACATAACAATTTTAGCACCGGCACCGGTCTTGATGACGAAGCGATTTTTATATCACTTTTATCCCAACAGCGCGAACAGATTTGCACTGTTGTCAGTCGTGACAATCTTCAAATCTTAACAAATGTTGGCGAATGGGCGATTTCCAGTAAACCCTTGACCCCGTCATCGGTTGACATAAAAAAGCACACATCTGTGGGGTCGTATACCGCGCGTTATCTGCCGCCACAACAAATCGAAGGCGCAACAGTTTTTGTATCTGGCAACGGTCAAGACATTCGCGAATTAAGTCTTGATGAATTGGCCCAGAATTATAACGCAAACGACCTTTGCGCCCTGTCAAAGCATTTGATGAAAACCCCGATTGATGTTGCATACAATGCCGGTGACCGCCGTTTATTTATTGTGCGTGATGATGGCCTTATGTCTGTATTAAACCAGAATTCTGCACTGGGCATATCTGCGTGGGCAACATATCGTACAGATGGCGAATTTTTATCTGTTGCCGTATCTGATAACAAGACATACGTAATTGTTCGTCGTAATGGCGCAATCAATCTTGAATTTTTTGATTCTGAATTATTCCAAGATTGCGAACAATATTCATATTCTTTTATTGCAGCAAGTCTGCCCCATCGGGCATCGGGACACAACGCGCGATGCACACGCATTCGTCGAATTGACGCACGTGTTTTGAACACGCGTTCTGTATTTTTAAATGGGCAACGCATATCATTGCCAAACGATATATATTCCGACGCCACATTGGGGTACACCGGTGATGTATCGATTAACATACTTGGGACCAATTGTGGTTTATCGGAACCCATCTGGTATGTTCATGGTGACGATTGCGAACCTGTAACCATATTATCGGTCAGCATACATGGCTGGTACCGCGTATAAAAACTTTTATCATAAACCAAAGGAATAAACAATGGGACAAATTGTATCGGATGTCACAGACATCTTGGATTATAAAGATGCCAAGAAACAGGCAAAAAAAGAACGTAAAGAAATCTTGGCGCAAATGGATGCCGACGAAGCAGAAAAAACAAATCTTGTCAAGAAAGCCTTGGCAACCCAACGCGCAAAATATGGCGCATCGGACATGACGTCCAACGGCGTCACCGAAGGTGCGGTTTTAAAGCGTTTAAAAGATGAAGTATCATCACCATACGATGAAAAACGTCGTAATAATTTGGCGAAACTAAAGCAAACACGTGCCAAAAAGCCAAATTTGTTAAAGTCATTGTTGGGTCGTCTTGATGACTTGGTCGGTTAATTTTTATAATAATTGGGGGCTGTTCAATGCATAAAATATCTTATATTTCAGATGGCGCAACAACCGAATTTTCTTTTTCGTTTCCGTTTTTCCAAGTTGACGATGTTCACGTTGCGATTAATGATGGAAAAGATACCGATAAATTTAATTGTTCGGTGATTCCAAACCAAGACTTTTCTGGCGGTAATATTGTATTTGATATTGCCCCAGATGCCGGTGCGCACATTGATATCTTTCGTCAAATATCTTTATCGCGCGTAATTGATTATCAGCCAACACGACAAATTACACCCGAAGATTTAAATTCCGACTTTAATTTTCTGTTGGCGGCATTTCAAGATTTGCGTTCAATAAATATCGATTTATCTGAATGGGCGAACATTCACGATAATGTAAAAACATTGGTGTCTGAAACATTAACGCTTATCAAAGATAAATTATCTGGTGGTGGTGTTTTGGGTCTGTATCAAAATTTATTAAGTGTTTTGGACAATGCGTTACCGAAACTAATAAACGACTATGGCTGTATCACAGACCCTGCACCAAACGAAAACAGTGATGATTACGGCATTTTATAGTTTTATGGACGAATGGAATCGTTTGTTGGGCCACGTCACCCCATCGCATCATCGTCGCATAATGGAATTTTTGGTCGACGTTTGGCAAAATTCCCCACATCGTGGTTTGTTAATGGCGTTTCGTCATTCTGGCAAATCGACGGTTGTTGGGATATTTGCGGCATGTGTTTTATATCATCGCCCCGACAGTCGCATATTAATTTTATCTGCGCAATCTGGTTTATCATCGCGCATGGTTGGGCATATAAAAAACATACTTGAAAATCATCCATGGTGCAAAGACTTGGTTCCGTCCAACAAGAAAGAATGGGCATCGTCGCGTATAACAATAAATCGCCCAATCGGCATACGCGAACCGTCGGTTATTTGCCAAGGCGTCTATGGCAACATCACAGGCATGCGCGCAGACTTGATTATTTGCGACGATGTAGAGGTTCCAAACACATCAAACACCGCGCAAAAGCGTGAAAATCTTCGTGAACGCCTTCGGGAATTGGATTTTATACTATCACCCACCGGCACAATGATATACATTGGCACACCGCATGCGCACGATACGATA
>JAGBGA010000036.1 GCA_017936185.1 Alphaproteobacteria bacterium
ATATATTCACAGTGATATTGAAACGCTTGAACGTATTGAATTGTTACGTGATTTGCGACTTGGGAAATTTGATGTATTGGTTGGAATTAATTTGCTTCGTGAAGGGCTTGATGTTCCGGAATGTGAATTGGTTGCAATTATGGATGCCGATAAAGAAGGGTTCTTGCGTTCGACGCGGTCACTTATTCAGACAATTGGACGCGCGGCACGAAATGCAAATGGACGGGTGATTTTATATGCAGATAAAATGACTGATTCAATGAAGGCGGCATTGGATGAAACCGCGCGCCGACGTGAAAAACAAATGGCGTATAATGCCGAACATGGAATTGTGCCCAAGACTGTGACCAAAGCGGTCTTTGCAGAAGTTGGTGAAAAACAAGAAAAAACAGACAAGACACGAAGATTTGTGTATAATAAAGATGGTGGGGTGATGGATGCAGATTCAATCCGTCGTGAAATAAAGCGATTGACCCGGGTTATGCAAACACATGCAGAAAATCTTGAATTTGAAGACGCCGCCGCCGTACGTGATGTGATTCATAAGTTGGAAGACGATTTGTTATTGGTGGAATAATATGAACAAAGAATATATTTTGAACGATGTTGAACAGATGCGGGCGTGGGCCGCGGATTTTGCACGCACCTTGACGGCGCCATGTGTGGTGGCGTTGCATGGTGATTTGGGTATGGGAAAGTCTGAAATTGCACGCGCGGTTATAAAAACACTTCGCGGGGCGGATACTGTGGTGCCCAGTCCGACATTTACAATTGTACAAAGTTATGATGGTATTTCGCACTTTGATTTATATCGCGTCGAAGATGTGTCCGAATTAACCGAAGTTGGATTGGAATACGCAATGGAAAATGATATAACTTTGATTGAATGGCCCGAAATCGCACAAAGTATTTTGCCATGCAGCACAATTCATGTATTTATTTCAAATTATGGCGATGGACGAAAAATCGTCGTGAAAAAATAAATGGTTGTTTTTTTGTGGGCAGTGTTTTAGGAATAATGATATTACATCGCGCGAAGAAGATAGCCGCGACGGAACATACATTTGCGATATGAACCAACCGATTTAGATGTTGTGTTGCGCGGAACAGACATCAGACTGCGCTGGCCAACGTCACGATATTCGTTTGATTGAAATGTTACCCAAAGACCATCCCAATCCGGCATTTGACCCGATTGATTGGGGGCAATTAATTTCGCAATTCTTGAACGGGGCTGGTATGATGGACGGGTTATGCCAAGGCATGCCTTGTGGTCGCGAACGAATTGTTCGGTGGTGACCGCTTCGTTTTCCCAATTCAAAACCGTTGCGTCATCAATGCTGCCACGATTTACAGACGCACAGGATGTTAATATTATTAATAATAATGGTAAAAATTTTATTCTCATACTTTATATTATAATTTAATTGCGTTTTGGTGGCAATAGTTTTTATAATGTAAAAAAAAGAGAGAAAGGACAACAGAATGGCAATCACCGTTCAGAACTTTATTAAGTTGGCAAATTATTATAATCAAACCGCAATGACAATGTCTGCAATCTGCGTCCAAAAAG
>JAGBGA010000006.1 GCA_017936185.1 Alphaproteobacteria bacterium
CAACACCACCATCACGAACGCCCCAACCAAAACCATTGACAATCATCATCTGATACTGATACGCGATATCAATACCAAATAAATCTGTCAGCATTACATTAAAGCCCAATGTCGCACGCGGTGCCGCAATTACAAGACCGTCAGAACCGTCAACACCCTGGAATTCATAGAAGCCAACGCCCGCACCAAGCCCCATATATGGCACAAATGTGCGACGACGTGTGACGTCGCCCGTCTGGACATAGCGGCGCGCAAAATCAAAATACAACATGCCACCAATCGTCTGGTACGTGGCGCGCATGTCTTGCAGGTCTGAAAACTTTAATGTCATACCTTGGTAATCAATTTCAGTTCGAACATAAGACGACAAATTCCACCCAAGACCAATTTGGGTTGTGTAACTGCCCGAACTTTCGTATTCTTGGCCCCCGTATATCGCGGAATCGGTCGCAAAACCCAAATTCAGCCCACCACCAAGGCGCATATACATTGATGTTGGTATAAACATCTTGATATCGTCATTTTGAACCGCGTCTGCGGTTTCGTATACTTCCATTCCCAATTCGCCGGGCGCCGCATCTTGGATAACGTCATACGTTGCGCGCGCACCAACAATGTCAAGACCGGTGCGAACTTCGGATTGAAATTTGTCGGCATCGTACGATGCATTTGCGCCAACACAATAAATGCCGGCAAGAAAAGAAAATAAAACCGATGCTTTTTTCATACTTTTACCTGTTAATATTTTATCGCTTTTAATTTTATCATAATTTGTAACTTGATTCCAGTGCGATTTATTCGTACCATTATAGACATGAAAAATGTTAAACAAGATAAAAAAATAGCACTTGTTGCAGGTGCGCTTGATTTGCCGTTCTTTACGCGCGACGCGTTAAAGCGCGCCGGATGGGACGTGTTTATTATTGGTATTAAAAATTTTTGCGACCCAAAGTTAAAACCAGATATGGTGGTACGTATTGGTGGTGGTGGACGGGCGGCACGTGAACTGAAACGACGCGGAATACGAAAGTTGACTTTTGTGGGGGCGTTGGGACATGTAAACCTGTCTGATATTCGGCCAGACTTTTGGACTTTACGCGCATTATTAAAAATAATCAAACATCAACGGGGGTATGATTCTATGGCAGTGGCAATGAATGGTGTACTTGAAAAACTTGGGTTCGAAGTTGTGGCGGCACAAGACTTGGCCCCAGAACTAACATTTGAAAATGCAGGCGTACAAACGCGTGCAAAGCCCAGTGCGTCGGATAAAAAAAATATCGAACGCGCAATCGAAGTGTCACATACAATCGGCGCCGCAGATATTGGCGCATCGGTCGTTGTCGATAAACAGGTCATCGCAGTCGAAGCCGCAGAAGGAACCGCAAGAATGCTGGAACGGGTGGTCGAAATGCGTCAAAGCAAAAAGAAATCAAGTGGCGTTTTTGCAAAAATGACCAAGCCAGGACAAGACCTGAGAATTGATATACCGGCAATTGGTGTTGACACTGTTAACGCGGTGGCGGCGGCGCACTTGCGCGGGATTGTCGTTAATACCAAGACTTGCTTTGTTGTGGATAAACCCGCCGTTATAAAGCAAGCAGATAAATGCGGTATTTTCATATTGGCACTTGATGAATAACGACAGATAAAAAAACACCCGCCAGATGGCGGGGATTTTATTCTTCGTTCTTTATTTGTGCGCGAACATCGGCAAGGGCGCGTGCACGCTCTTCAATCAAGCCATTCAAATTCGCATGCGTTAAATCTGATGCATAGCGTATCGAATTCGCAAAGGCAAGCGCGTCACTGTTCCCATGGGTTTTTACCGCAAAACCGCGCAACCCCAAGAATGTCGCACCCGCATATGAACGTGGGTCAATCTTGTGCTTTAAACGCTTGAATACATGAACCAAGAAAAACGCGCCAATTATTGCCAAAACAGACTTCTTGAAATTTTCGACAATAACACGTTTAATTAATTTCGCGGTGCCTTCAACCGTTTTTAATACGATATTACCGGTAAAGCCGTCGGTAACAACAACTTGGACACGACCGGCACTGATATCATTCGCTTCGACAAAACCAAGATATTCATATGGCAAGACATCTTTGTTCGCCATTAATATTTTGTTCAGATGAACCAATGTTTCATTGCCTTTGGTTTCTTCGGAACCAATGTTTAAAACACCTAATTTTGGTTTTGGCATATGGCCAACAACTTCGGCATAAACACTGCCCAAGACGGCAAAATCAAACAATATCGTTTCATCACAATGAACGTTCGCACCCAAGTCCAATACAACAACGCGACTGTCCCCGGCACCCGATGGTCACATTGTCGTTATTGCCGGACGTGAAATCCCATCAACCGTCTTTAATGCCAATTTTGATAATGACATTAAAATCCCAGTGTTACCAGCACTGATTACCGCCATGGATTTTCCTTCGCGGACGTCTTTTATCGCCATGTACATTGATGTATCTTGGGCGTGACGAAGTACATCCATTACTTTATCGGTGCCTTTGATAACATTTGGCGCGTGAATTACTTCGCAATTGCGGGAAACGCGCGGATATTTTGCCAATAATTTACGCAATTTCTTTTCATCACCAAAAACGCGAAAGAAAACACGCCCTTCGCCATTTTGATATAAAAACTGATTCATGCCACCAAGAACCGCATTTGGTCCTTTGTCGCCGCCCATTGCGTCAATTGCAATTATTTTTTTATTGTCTGACATTTCATAAAAAAAGCAGAAAAGGCACAATACGCGCCCAGTCTGCCCCCTTAATCCTGTGTTAATAGGTTAAAATTATTTTGCACCGCATGCAGGACAAACATGATGTGGGCGTTTCTTTTCGCCACATGTTTTGCATACACCACATGGCATTACAGACAATGCATCATGTGAACGACGTTGTGCAGAACGTGCTTTACTTGTTTTACTTTTTGGCGTTGCCATTTTACTATCCTTTTTATTTATGACTGCTTTATTCTATTCATTTCCACAGCATTTGCAAGAAAAACTTTCCCTGGCATGTTTTTTCATGCCAAGGAATTTTTTTTAGATGTCCAACAGCTGTTGTTGGCCATTGCCTTCACGGGCCAATTTTTCCGCTTTTTCTTCTTCGCGGGCAATTTCGCGAACGCGACGTACGTATGCACCCGTTCCAATTGGAATCAAACGACCAACAATCAAGTTTTCGTTAATACCAACCAATTTGTCGGTTGCACCACTGATGGCGGCATCAACCAATACTTTGGTGGTCTGTTGGAACGATGCGTTCGAAATAAATGAACGTGATGTCAATGATGCACGTGTCAAGCCAACCAAGACTTGGGATGCAGTCGCCAAGCGGCCACCGTCACGTGCAACACGTGCGTTTTCTTCTTCGAAATCAACGCGGTCAACAACCTGGCCCATCAAGAAGCCGGTGTCACCAGGATTCGTGATTTCAACACGACGTGTCATTTCACGTATCAAAATTTCAATGTGTTTGTCATTAATCGTCACGCCCTGCAAGCGATAAACCTGTTGAATCTGGTCAACCATAAATGTTGCCAAGGCTTTTTGGCCCAAGATGCGCAAGATGTCTTGCGGAACCGGGTCACCATCAACCAATTTTTCGGCCTTGCGTACGACGTCGCCACTGCGAACCAACAAGTTTGTGCCCTTTGGAACCGCGTATTCAACCGGTGCAGTACCATCGTCTGGTTCAATGCGAATAATGATTTTAGATTTCGCATCTTCCAATTCAATCGTACCGTCGATTTCCGCCAATAACGCAGGGTTTGTTGGACGACGAACTTCCAGTAATTCATTAACACGTGGCAAACCACCGGTAATGTCACCTGTACGTTTTGCCTGGACAGGGATGCGGGCGATAATATCACCGGCAACAACCTTGTCACCATTGGCAACGTTCAATACGGAATAGATTGGCAACAGGTATTCTGCAATCTTTTTCCCGCCCAAGGATATAACTTCGCCCTTGGCGTCAACCAATGTGATGGCCGGTTTCAATGCCTTTTTCGTGTTTGTTTTCCAGTTAATAACCTTGCGCGAAACGATGCCAGTCATTGAATCAACTTCTTCTTGGTAAGATACGTTTTCAATCAGGTCATTAAAGTTAACAATACCGTCTTTTTCCGCGATGATTGTGTTGGAATATGGATCCCATTCTGCCACTTTCGCGCCCTTTTCAACACTGTCGCCGTCGTTGACAATCAACATTGATGCGTATGGCAAGTTGCTGCTGAACAATTCTTTGCCTTCGGCATCAACAACCGCCAATTTACCGTTGCGGCTTAATACAACGATACGGCCGGCACTGTTCTTAATCGTG
>JAGBGA010000037.1 GCA_017936185.1 Alphaproteobacteria bacterium
CAGCTGGTAGAGCATCTCATTCGTAATGAGGGGGTCGTAAGTTCAAGTCTTATCACCGGCACCAGAAATAAGAAAAATCCCCGTTTCGGGGATTTTTTATTGCTTTACCGGCGCAATTATTATTGATTTTGTACGTTCGTCCGGCTTTGATTTAGATTCAAGATTGCCACGCTCGCCAATAATTTCGATAATACGGGCAAATAATTCTGGAATTGCATCTTTGCCACGTGCCAATACTTTTTTGTTTCCCTTGGTCATGACAGATATTTTTACCTTGTTCCCATCAGATAAAAATTCCAACGCTTTTTTCATTTTGATGTTCAGGTCGTTTTCTTCGATAAATGGTTTGACCCAAACTTCTTTCATTTCGGTTGTTTTTTGATTCTTGCGTGCTTCGGATGCGCGTTTCTTTTGTTCGTACTTGTATTTGCCATAGTCCATAATTTTTACAATTGGTGTGGCGTTGTTGGCATTGATTTCAACCAAATCAAGCCCCATGTCCGCCGCCATCTGTAATGCGTTCGCCGTCGGCATAACGCCAAGATTTTGACCATCAGAACTGATTACTTGGACAGTTTTCGCAAATATTTTGTTATTCATACGCGGACCAGCGTCGCGACGATTATCACGATTAATTGAAGGTTTAATTGTATGCTCCTTTATTAAACATGTGCGAATTATTAACTATTATTCGGCACTTTTCAAGATATTTTGAACATTTTGTAACGCATTCCATACGTCACGCTTTGCGGTGGGCTTTAATATCAAATAATTCGGATGATAAATCGGAACCAAAATTGCGCCACTTTCCATTGTGACCGGTACACCATGCGACTTGGCCAAATTCACCCCCGCCATTTCTGTCGCCGGCAATGTGCCAAGCGTTAATATAACACGCGGATGTATCAATTCAATCGCCCTGTCAATAAATGGACGCGCCATGTCAAGTTCTTGGCGTGTTGGTGTACGACCACCTGGCGTGCGCCAGAAAATCATCGGCACAATCGATACCATCGAACGCGTCATGCCAATTGCCGCCAACATCTTGTCCATCAATTCACCCGGCGCACCAGATAAAACAGTGCCAGATGAATCATCATCTGCCCCGGGAATGTCCGTCAATATCAATAAATTTCCCGACCCAACGTGGGGCAACACAACATTCGTCGCCGTTGTGCGAAGCGGATGATTAAATTCACCAATCATACGACTTAAAGTCGACATATCTGTTGGGCGCGACGCCATCGCACGAACAGTTTCAATTGATATCGTTTGAACAGGCGCAATCGGTGGAACAACAGATGTTGCCATGCGCCCAATATCAGACACAACAGACGACACGTCGCGTGGCGATTCGCCTGTAACTTCTTTGGGGGCCGGCGCGGTGCGGGGCGCAGCGATTGGAACGTCGGTCAATTCCCAGCGTACACCCGCCAATTCTAAATCATGCAAAGAATTATAAGACATTGTGTTATTTCCCTTGATTTTTCAAACTTTTTATTGTATCCTATACCACGAGTAACAGAAACTCAAGGGAGTATTTTCATGAAAATTAAAAA
>JAGBGA010000038.1 GCA_017936185.1 Alphaproteobacteria bacterium
ATTGGACCAGCAGGTGCGGGAAAAACAACGCTTTTTCGAATAATGTTGGATTTAATGCGGGCAAATTCTGGACAGATAGTTTACCGCGAAAATGGTAATGATATTGGGTATAAACAAATTCAAGAACATATTGCGTATATGCCACAAAGTCAAAGTTTGTATGCCGATTTGTCGGTTTCAGAACACCTTGATTTTTTTCGAAAGTTATATGGAATATCCGATACGGATTATGAAAAGAAAAAACAAGAATTAATACATCTTGCCCGGTTGGGGGAATTCCTTGACCGGCCGGCGGGAAAATTGTCGGGTGGGATGTATAAAAAGTTGGGCTTGATTTGTGCTTTGTTGCGTTCGCCCCAGATAATGTTGCTTGATGAACCAACGAATGGTGTGGACCCAATCAGTCGGCGTCAATTTTGGGATTTGCTGCATAATGCGGTGGAACGCGGAATTTTGGTGTTGATGTCAACCGCATATATGGATGAAGCAGAACGATGCAGTGGTGTTGTTTTGATGGAACAAGGGCATGTCTTGGCGGCCGGTAATCCAGAAGATATGTTAAAAAAGTATAATGTGCGCAATTTTGATGACTTGTTTTTAATGCGTGCGCGGGGGAAATAAACATGAAAAAAATTATTGTAAGTGTTAATAATATGTCGGTTCGTTTTGGTGATTTTTATGCGGTGCGTAATGTATCTTTTGATGTTGGGACGGGGGAAATATTTGGTTTTTTGGGTGCAAATGGTGCCGGTAAAACAACAACTATTCGTGTGCTGTGTGGATTGTTGCCGGCCAGCAGTGGTCGCGTATTTATAAACGGTACAGAATTTGTTCGTGGACGCGAAAATGTGATAAAAAGCCAGGTTGGATATATGTCACAACGATTTACACTTTATAATGATTTATCGGTGGGGGAAAACTTTGATTTTGCGGCTGCGTTGCATCGGCTTGATAACGACGTGTATTTAAACCAGCGTAAAAAGTTATTGGATTTTATTGAATTTAATCGTGATTTGCGCATTGTTGTCAAGGATTTGCCCGGTGGAATTAAACAAGAAATTGCGCTTTGTGTTGCGTTGCTGCACGACCCAAAGATTGTTTTTCTTGATGAGCCAACCGCCGGTGTCGCCCCGGCCGCACGTGTGCGTTTTTGGCAATTAATTAAGAAGTTGGCAAAGTCTGGAAAAACAATCTTTGTTACGACGCATTATATGGACGAAGCAGAAAACTGTAACCGTATTGCATTAATGCGGGCGGGGGAATTGATTGCAATTGACAGTCCCAATGAATTAAAGCGAAAAACATTTGGGGACAGTCTTTATCGTTTGCGTCCACGACATAAAAATGCGCGCCCGCCAAATATGAATGTTGTTGATATTTGGCAACCATATGGTGCGAATTATCATCTTAGATTTCAAGATGATGTCTATGTTGCGCCACATTTGCGTTCTTTGAAAAAAGATTGGGAAATTGTGCAAATTTCACCGTCGTTGGAAGATGTCTTTATCCGATTGGTCGAAGGGCAAAACAGATGAAGTTCTTTTCATGGCGCCGGGCAAATGCGATATTGTCCAAAGAATTTAAACATATATTGCGTGATCCGTTTACATTAATGATGGCGTTAATGTTGCCGCTGTTAATCGTCTTGATTTTGGGCAGTTCCATTGAATTTAATATCAAGCATATTAATATGACATATGTTGATAATGATAAGACAATGTCGTCGCGAAAATTGGTTGAAACGTTCGGCAGTTCGGGGTATTTCAAGCCGCATGATGTTATAAATCCGGATTCTTTGTTTGATGATATTGTCGCCGGGCGTGCGCGTGTGGGATTGGTGATACCGCCCGGTTTTGAAAAGGATGTGTTTACAGATAATGGGGCAAGTGTTCAGATTTTAGTGGATGGTACAGAAAGTTCTTCGATTTCATCGGTGTCAAATTATCTGATGACAATTAACAGGAATTCTTGGTTTAAAATACACGATGTTCCGGTTGCGATGGCAAGCGAAAATCCAAAATATAAAATAAGATATTTGTTTAACCCAGAATTGAATTCACGTTGGTTTGCGGTGCCGGGATTGTCGGCGGTTATTATTGCGTTGGTTGCAATTATGCTGACGACGTTGACGATATGTCGTGAATGGGAACGTGGGTCAATGGAAATGCTGTTGTCAACACCGGCAACACGGTTGGAAATTATTGTTGGCAAGGTGGCGCCATATGCGTTACTTAGTTTTATTGGTTTTTTATTGGTGTTTTTTGTTGCGCGTATTGTATTTGGGGTTCCTTTTGTTGGGGCGTATTGGCAATTGGTTTTGGGGACATTATTATTTATCTTGGGGTATTTGGCGATTGGGTTGTTAATATCTGTTTCAACAAAAAAACAAGAAGTTGCAATTCAATATGCGGCAATTATCGGATTGTTGCCAACGGTGATTTTGTCGGGATTTGTCTTTCCAATTGAATATATGAGTCGTGGATACAGAATTGTATCGTCCTTGTTTCCGGCGCGCTTTTATATGGATATAACACGTGATCAATTTTTAAAGGGCAGTTTATTTGTCGATATATGGTGGTTGTATGTCATTCTTGCATGCCAAGCGATTGTTATCATAGTGTTCAGCGTATTCAGATTTAAAAGGTCTTTGGAATGAAGGTATTGCGTGGTTTTTTCAAGAAGGAAATAATCGGGCTGTTGCGTGATCCAATTTTATTGGTGGCGGTGTTGATTATGCCGGTGGTTCAGATGATTCTTTTGTCCGGGGCGATTACTTTCCAGGCGGATAATTTGCGTCTTGTAATGCAGAATTCGCCCAATGATACACTGATGGAACAGGTTTATCGGCATGCAATTGGTTCGGGCTTTTTTGTGTCGGCAAATGTTAAATCACACAGTCCAATTGACGCCGTCCAAGGCGGTATGGCCGATGTTGCAATAATTGCCCCAGATGGCGGATTAACGCGCGCGACAGTGCGCGGTGATGGTGAAGTACAGATATTAATTGATTCTATGAACATCTTGAAAGCGCACAGCATAGAAGCATATCTTCGTGGTATTATTACAAAAACTTTATCAGATGTTACGCATACAGAAATAAAACCGCCAATAAATTTTGATGTGCGTATTTTGTTTAATCCGCAACTGAACACAAAGTTTTTTATGGTTCCGTCAATGGTGTCTATATTGGTGTTCCTTGCGTTATTGATACTAATCGCAGTGTCGATTACCAAAGAAAAAGAGACGGGTACGATGGAAACACTGATGTCTGCACCGATATCCAAGTACGATATCATTATGGGTAAAGTATTGCCTTATGTGTTGGTGTCCTTTGTGGTTATGTTGTCAATTGTTGTTGTTGGGATGATTGTTTTTCGGGTTCCTTTGGTTGGTTCGATGTTTATGTTTTTGATGTCTTTTTTGGTGTTTTGCGTGCCGGCGTGCGGGATTGGGGTTTGGTTGTCTGGGTATACGCATACACAACAACAAGCGTTGTTGGGATTAATTATTGTGGCGTTTTTGGCGTTGATGTTGTCGGGGGCGATTATTTCAACGGAAAACATGCCAATTGTATTGCGTGTAATAAGTTATATAAATCCATTAAGTCATTATTCTTTTCTGGTGCGTAATATCATGTTAAAGGGACCAGATTGGATTTATTTTGCCAAGCATGCAGGCGCAATGATGGCGTCGGGTTTGGTGATATGGGTTATTGCGTTGCGACGTTGGAAAACAACACTGTAAGTAAAAAAGGATGTGCCAATGAAAAAAGTGTCGTTATTGTGTGTGTTGATGTATTCTTGTAATGCGTGGGGTGACGTTTATACGGCGTTGCAAAGTGTCTATGATACCAATCCGGTTATAAATGCCCAGCGCAGCAATCTTGATGTTGCCGCGGCGGATGTTCGGGCAACAATGTCGGAATTTCAGCCTTATTTTGGATTGGTTGGTAATGTTGGGGCGGCGCGAACAAAAATTGCCGGCGAAACGTTTGATTATTCCCCGTTGCAGTATGGTGCAGAATTTCAACAAAATATTTTCCAAGGTGGCGCAAACTTTGCACAGTATAAAAGTGCCAAGGGATTGTTTTATGCACAACAAGCACGACTTTATGCAACGCAACAAGATGTCTTTATGTCGGCAATAAATGCGTATATCGAAGTTCTTAATGCAAAACAAGTATTGGAATTAAATGAAAATAATCATCGCGTTTTGACCGAATATTATAATTATGTTTCTGATGGTATGCGGGTGGGACGTTTAACAAAAACCGATGTCGCCCAGGCGGCCGCACGTCTTGAAATGGCGCAATTCTATGTTGTTGATGCGCGCGCGAAATATGAAAATTCAATGGAAACGATTCAAAGAATCTATGGTGATGCGGATATTGTTTTTTCTGATATTGACTTGGGGCGTGTAAAAGATTTGTTCCCAAAATCGGTACAGGTGGCCGAAGAGGTTGCATTAAAAAATCATCCGATGTTGATTGCGCTGAACGAACAAGAAGGTGCGGTCAGTCAAAATATAATATCGTCTTATAAGTCGATACTGCCGTCGGTTGATGTTCGTGGGTCGGTTCAACAAATTGACGATGTGCCATATCTTGATAAAATTCGTGATGGCAGAATAGGGGTGTATTTAAAGATTCCGTTGTATGACAAGGGGTATGCGTTTGCCAGTGCGGATAAAGTTCGGGCGACAGTGTCTGGAATTCAAGATGATATCATAAATGCACGTCGAACAATTGTTGAAAATTTACGTATGGCGTGGAATATATATCAAGCCCAGGAATATGCAATTAATGCCACGTTGGCCAGTGTAAACGCGAACAAGACGGCGCTTGCCGGGATTCGCGACGAACAGCAACGCGGGCGCCGAACAGTTCTTGATGTGTTGAATGCAGAACAAGAATTGTTGAATTCGCGTGTTGCGCATATTCAAGCAGTACATGCACGCATTTCGGCGTATTTTGCGGTGCTGGCATCTGTGGGTAAATTAACGCCAGAAAATCTGGGGCTTGAATTTTAAAAAAAATAGTGTAAAATATGTCGCGTTGCGCCCTTAGCTCAGCTGGATAGAGCATCAGATTTCTAATCTGCAGGTCACAGGTTCGAATCCTGTAGGGCGTG
>JAGBGA010000039.1 GCA_017936185.1 Alphaproteobacteria bacterium
GGTAAATACGCCGAAGAAGCAAAAATTTCAATGCGCAATATTCGCCAAGATGCAATGGGTAAAATTAAACGCGCCGTTACCGATAAAGAAATTTCAGAAGACGATCAACGTAAATTTGAAGACGATATTCAAAAGGTCTTTGATAAACGTGGCACAGAAGTTGATGCATTGGCAAAAGAAAAAGAAGCCGACATTATGTCTGTTTAATCAATTTGTTTTACAATAAAAAAATTCGGATACTGAACATGTTCAAATTATTCAAAAAACAAGATAAACAAACAATCGAAAATGCAAAGGTGCCACAACACATCGCATTCATTTGTGATGGAAATCGCCGTTGGGCCGAAATGCGCGGAATGCCACCGTTGATGGGACACAAGGCCGGAATTTCAAACTTTGAAAACTTGGTCGATTGGTTCGTTGCACGTGGCGTTTCAACAATTACATTTTTTTGCTTTTCAACCGAAAATTGGAACCGTTCCCAAGAAGAAATCGATTTCTTGATGGATTTGTTCTTTACGGAATTAACAAAAAATATGGAACACGCGTTGGAAAAGAACCTGCGGTGTCGGGTTATCGGTTCGCGCGACAGATTGCCAGAAAAATTGGCAAAACTGTGTGATGAATTGGAAGAAAAAACCGCCGAAAACACCGGTGGTACCGTTGCGTTTGCGGTGAACTATGGCGGACAACAAGAAATTATTGACGCGGTAAATGCGGCAATTCGTGACGGGGAACCTGTAACACGCGAAACGTTTGAAACGTATCTTGATACGGGGGATTTGTTGCCAATCGATTTGATGGTGCGAACAAGTAACGAAAACCGTATTTCAAACTTTTTGCTGTGGAAGTTGGCATATGCAGAATTGCTGTTCGTGCCAGAACATTGGCCAGATTTGGTAAAAGATGAAAAAATGTGGCAAAAGGTCTTGGACGAATTTGCAAAAAGAAATCGCAGATTTGGTGGCGGGAAAAAGGCGAACTATCTGGGAAAAAAATAAAAAAGGACAAATTGTGTCAAATACAAAACAAAGAATTATCGTTGGGGCGATTATGGCACTGGTTGCGGGGTTGGCCGCGTTGGGACAATATTTTGGAATTCCGGCGGTCAGATACCTTGGGATTGCAGTTGTTATTGCGATGATTGTGGAATATGTGATGTGCATCAGACGGGCCGAACGCGCAACGGTAAAACAAAACTGGATTATGTTGTCTGGGTTTGGCGCGTGGCTGATTCTTATGCTGGCGGCGATAAACGTTGTTGGGGCGCGACCATGGATTGTCTTGTTAATGTTGGTAATAATTTGTGCCGCAGATATTGGTGCGTGGTTCTTTGGTCGGTTAATTGGGGGTGACAAAATGTGGGAACGCATGTCATCGGGCAAGACTTGGTCGGGCCAAATTGCCGGTATCGCGTGCGGAATGTTTGCGTCTGTGATGTACGGTTTGTTGGGGGCGGATACGTTCTTGCCACAATTGATGTGGATTGGGATAAGCGTTGCCTTGTTGTCACAATATGGCGACTTGACCGCCAGTTGGGTTAAACGAAAACTGGGGATAAAGGACTTTGGAACAATACTGCCGGGGCATGGCGGTATGCTGGACCGATTTGATGGGTGGATTTACGTGTTGCCAATTATTTGGTTGGTAATGATGTAGGACACAATGAATTTGATAAGGTAAAGGACGGAATGGTATGCATATTTTATTGACAATTGTTGCGTTGTTGATTGTTCTTGGGATTGTGGTGTTTGTGCATGAACTTGGGCACTTTTTGGCGGCACGATGGGCCGGGGTGCGCGTGGATACGTTTTCAATTGGTTTTGGACCGGCAATTGTAAAATGGCACGATAAACGCGGAACTGTATGGAAGATTGCATGCCTGCCGTTGGGGGGGTATGTTTCAATATACGGTCAAGAAGATATGTTTAACCGCAAGAAATATGCGGATTTATCACCAGAAAAAAAGAAAGGACATTATCTTTCTGCGCCCGCATGGAAGCAGTTTATTATAATCGCCGCCGGGGTGTTTATGAACTTTGTGTTGGCGTGGGTAATTTATACGTCTTTGTTTATGTTTCAACCAAGTTTGGTGGGTAATTCACAATTGCCGGTCGTTGGGCAGGTTATTCAAGAATCGCCTGCATTTAACGCAGGAATCAAACCTGGCGATACAATCGTCAGAATTGATGATGAAAAGATATCAAATTGGGGGGAATTAATACTTGCCAAAGAATTGGCCGCAAATCGTGATGCAGATGTGTTAATTGTGCGCGAAGACAAGTTAGTAAAAGTAACCTTGGCACCAGCAGAAAGATGGGGAATGGTTGCCGATGGCGCACGCCGCGCCGCACCGGCGAAACAAGGACTGGGGCGGGCAATGTATTCGGGCGCACGCAAGACGTATTATGAATCAAAAACGTTGCTAATCGTGCTAAAGCAAATTGTGACTGGGGAACGTTCTTCGAAACAATTGGGGTCGTTTATCACAATTGCAGAATATTCAGGCAAAGCAATGTTGGCCGGGTTCTTTACGTTGTTGTCACTGATTGCGTTGCTGTCTGTGAATTTGGGGGTTTTAAATTTACTTCCTTTGCCGGTGTTGGATGGGGGATATTTGTTAATTCTTGTTATCGAAGCCATAACGCGGCGCAAATTACAGGGACGTGCAATGGAAATCGCAATTATGATTGGTTGGGTTTTGATTCTTGGTTTATTTGTGTTAACAATGTGGAATGATTTGGCACGTGTATTTGGGTTGTAAAAATGAAAAAAATATCTGTTGTTTCTTTGTTAATGGCGATTGTTGCAACGCATGCAGACGCAGCGACAGTGTCGCGAATTGATGTAACCGGTAATCAACGCATGGATGCGGAATCTGTGCGAATTCTTGCCGATGTAAAAGTTGGCGATAATGTTGGCGACGCAAAATCAAATGCAATTGCAAAAAAATTACAGGAAAGTGGATACTTTTCAAAAATAAGTGTCCGTATGTCTGGGAATGTCTTGAAGATAGATGTTGCCGAAGCGCCAATCATCAACATGGTTACTGTTGAAGGAAACGATGAAGTCGCAACAGATGATTTAAAAAAAGAAATCAAAACCAAAGAACGTTCATCTTATGATGCGGCAACAATCGGGGCCGATGTTCAAAGAATGTTGACAATATATCAGCGCAAGGGATTCTTTGGAACAAAAATTGAACCACAAAAAATTGAACTTGATGATAATCGTGTAAATGTTGTCTATGAAATCACCGAAGGACATCCAACATGGATTACAAGTTTGGATTTCAAAGGAAATAAAAAGTTCAGTGACCGTACTTTGCGGGGCGAAATTTTATCGCGTGAACATGCGTGGTGGCGGTTTATGACGCAATTTGACACGTTCGACGAAGACAGGATTCAATATGACGGACAAATGTTGCGACAGTTTTATCTTCGTAACGGATACGTCGATATGGCCGTAAAAGATATTAACGGACAGTTTACCCCAGATCGTGAATACTATTCGGCGGTATTTACAATCGATGAAGGTAAACAATATGACTTTGGCAATTTAACAATCGACAATCCATTCCCAGATGTGCCAACGCAAGAATTGAAAGACGTTATCGTTATGAAGCAAGGTGATACGTATAACGTAGATAAAGTCGATGAAACAATGTCTGCAATTCGAAGCGCCGTCGCAGATTATGGATATGCATTTATAAACGTCGAACCAATACCAACAAAAAATGACGAAAAACAAACAATTGATTTGGTCTTTAAAATTCAAAAAACAAATCGCATTTATTTGAATTCGATTAACATATTGGGAAATGTTCGGACGTTTGATTCGGTGATTGAACAATTAATCCCAATGCGCGCCGGCGACCCATTTTCACTTCAGACAATTGAAGAAGGTCGACAAAAGTTAATGCGAACACGATACTTTAAAGATGTACAAATGGTGCCAACACGTGTCGCAGATTCAAACATGATGAATCTTGATATCAAGGTTGAAGAACAACCCACAGGTGAATTGTCGGGGGGATTTGGTTGGTCAAACATCAACGGATTTATGGTTGATGCCGGAATTACAGAAAACAACTTTATGGGACGTGGCCAGGTTGTACAACTTCGCGGGTCAATTGCAGAATACCAAAAGCAAGCATTGTTCAGCTTTACAGAACCGTATTTGTTTGGGCGCCAATTGTCGGGCGGATTTGATGTATCGTATACAATGTATGATTATTCCAGTTTGGGAAGCTTTGGATACGACCGCGATTCTTTGGTATTGGCCGGACGTATGGGATGGCGATTGACCGACCATTGGTCACAAACAGTAAGATTGTCCGCGTCGTTCGACCAAAATTATGATATTCAAGCAGATGACGGTTGGCAAAAAGCAAACCTTTATACGTTGGGGACAAATTTCAGATATCATAACCTTGATTCAAATTTTGCACAAAATACCCATACCGGTGTTGTCGCAAATATCGGCATCGCGTATACAGGTTTTGGCGGAACAGAATCATTTATGCGATACAGCGCAGATATTATTGGTATGGTAAACTTTTGGGATGACAGATGGCAATTGCGTTCGTCACTTGACCTGGGGTATATTCAGCCGTTGGATGGCGATTATATATCGCGTGTGTATCGTTATTTCTTGGGTGGTGAAAGTCTGCGCGGGTTTGATGTTGCGGGTGTTGGTTCGCGCCTTTGGTACAGTTCGACGTATGCACTTGGGGGGCTTTGGAAAGTTAATGGTTCGACCCAATTGAATTTCCCAATATTTATCCCAGACGAATATCAAATCAAAGGATTTGTGTTCTTTGATTATGGTGTACTTGGCAAACCACCAGAAAAAGAATACAAAGACCCATTCTATGGCCAGGAAAACTTTATAGACGACGATTGGCGTACGTCAGTTGGTGTGGGTATTTATTGGAATACACCAATGGGACCAATGAATTTCAGTTGGGGATGGCCGTTGAAAGTAAATAAATATGACCGCGAACAAAGATTCTTGCTGTCGTTCGAAACACAGTTTTAATCTTGACGTGCGTTGTGAATTTTTCTTATAATTCAAAAAAGGAAGGAGTTTACAGTGAAAAAATTATTTATGGGATTGTTTGTTGCACTGTGCCTGGCCGGGTGTGGTCAAGTTTATGACCGCGAACCTGTGGGTGTTGGGTACGATAATAACGAATTAAAACTTAGCCCATGCGCATGCATCATGGTGTATCAAGCATAATAACAAAATCTTTGGAGGGATTTTTAGGTGGACTTTCCAAACGGATTTAATACACCAACCTTTCCGGCGGGACCACGCGTGGCGTTGTCGCGCGTTGTTGCAATTGGAATAATGGTGGTGTTTTTATTAATCGTTGTGGTGTGCGGAATGTTGTTGTGGGCACAACGTTCAGCCCAAGTTCATCCGTTCTTGGTTTCTGTTAATAATATCACCGGACAATGGCAAATTGTTGGGCATCATCATGACAATGTCGTTAATATGTCGGCGGAACGCGCATTAAAGGAATCGGTGATTGGAAAATTCTTGCAAAGTTGGTTCTTGGTTTCTTTGGATGAAAAATATAACGAAAACACCTGGGCGTCGTGCAACCGCGATGCAGACTGTATCATTACCCAAAGTTCTTTGTCGGATATAGACAGTAATAAATGCGCGCTTTATTGTGTATCAGGGGATGAGCTGTATACCGACTTTAAACAAAAAATTGCGCCAAAATACCAAGAATTGGCGCAAAATGGAATTACGTGGTATATAGATATGCCATCACTGCAGATAACACCAATTGAATCGGGTGAAAAAGCCGATGATTTGTGGCAGGTGCGTGTAAAAATAATTAATACCAATATAGTTAATCCGACAATTGATGTCTTGGGGTATGTAAAAATTGGACAAAATGCCGATGTGTTTCCAAATACAATGGGGTACTTTGTTTCGGAATTTAACGCGTATAAGATGAACTGATGAAAAAATTGATAACTTTTTTTTCTGTAATCGTATTAATTGCACTGATGTTTTGTGCATTGTTCTTGGCGGGCGCAATATACGACACAAATGAAAAATTAACCGTTGTGACTTATTTTTTCCAAACCGATGATAACTTTATACAAAGACAAGATACACCCGTTGCACCAACCAGTGTGTCGGAAACAAAAATGCGAAATGATTTAATCGCAAAATATATTACAGAATATTTCCATGTCACGCCCGATGTTGCAAATGTCGAAAACAGAATGATTGCACAGTCACTGGGGGCAATGTCAACAAGGGAAGTTCAACAAAAATGGACAACAGAAGTAATGCCGGAAATCAAAGCGATGGCAGAACAAAAAATGTTGCGGTTGGCATCCTTGGTTGACGTTACAAAAGCCAGCGATGACAGTAATTATCTTCGCGTGGAATACGAATTGAAAACATGGGAAAAACCAAATGACTTTTCAGTTGCGCCGGTGTTGACACGTGGTGTAATGTATATGCATATAATGTTTGAACCGTACTTGCGCGAACAGGTTCGCGGAAAAACAATTGAAGAATATTTGGAAAGCGGTGGCGACCCGGCCGCAGTATTTCGATTTGGCGTATATACCATCGCAGACCAAAAATAAAAAGCAAGGCGACAAATGATAAAAAAATTGTTGATGTTTATTGTAATTATGTCCGTCGGTATAAATGCGTATGCCGAATTGGGCTCAATGGACTTTGACGATTTTACCGTCGTAAACAGTGACGATGCAGATATCACAGTCGAAGATGTGGAATTAAATGATGATGCAAACCCAGTCGCAGTGTCGGCATTTGATATCGCCGGTGTAATGTTGGGTATGGAATTTGATGATGTGTATAACTTGTTCTTTGAAAACAATGGGCTTTATGCGCCACGTAAAAAAAATGGAATTATTTATACACTTCATAATGATTGGAAATACAACCTTGATTACGAATGCAGAAATCAAGGAATCGTTATCCCAACAGAAGTTGATAATTGTATAAATACATTGGCAAAAAATCGTGGACTGATTTATGTGTCCGAGGTTCACCTTGTGCGTGAAACAACCGGGGAAACAGTCGTTGTACATTTTACCAGCAATGCAACAGATAACAAAGTTTGGCGTATCGTGTATAATAATGATGTAAACAAACAAGATGGCCCCGCCAAAAAATTTGAAAAACAATGGGAAAATAAAGTACTGGCGTTTTGGCAAAGCGTGCTTGATAAATACGGCGCACCAAATTCGGGAACCGATAAATGGATTTCAAGTACAAATTCATACGACCCAATGATGACGGCGTATTATGATCAACTTGAATTAATTGACAACGGTCGATATGCCGCAGACCAGGCGAAAAATGTGCAACAGGCACGCGAAAACTTTAAGGCAAAACCATATGCGTTCTAGGTCTTGTTACGAAAAGGGTTTGTGGGCAGAATTTGTTGCGCGAATGTTTCTTCGCATGCATGGAATGCGCATCGTTAAATCAAGATATATTACAGGTCGAAATACAAATCGCGCAGAAATTGATATAATCGCAAAACGCGGTAACACAATGGTCTTTGTCGAAGTAAAACACAGAAAATCAATTGAATGTGCGTTTGATGCAATCACACCAAAACAAGCCGCGCGATTGCGACGCGCAGCAGAAACCTTTATCGCCAAGAACCATTGGCGGGGTGATGCACGATTTGATGTGATTGCAGTTTGCGGAATGAATGTACACTGGGTCAAAAATGCAATATAAGTGTTGAAATACGGAATATTGTCCTGTATAATAAGTTGCATGTCATTAGCATAAAGGAGAAAACATGAAAA
>JAGBGA010000007.1 GCA_017936185.1 Alphaproteobacteria bacterium
ATGGCGGCATATTCAGACGAATGACCCCACCGGCGGTCATTGGGTTTAACCCCAACCCAGAATCACGAATTGCTTTTTCGACGGCGGGCGCATTTGTAATATCCCAAACTGTAACCGACAAAGTCTGATTATCTGGTGTTGCGACGGTTGCGACTTGGTTAATTGGCATTTCTGCGCCATAAACCGGCACGCGAATTGCGTCCAACAAGTGCACAGACGCACGCCCTGTGCGCAAACCCGCATATTCTGTCTTCAGCACTTCCAACGTTTGTGCTGTTTTTTGTTCGACTTCTGCTTTTAATAATTGATAATCCATATTAAACATCTCCTTTTGTATCCCCAGATTAGCAAATAGAATTATCACTTGGCAAGAAGAAATATCCACCATTTCTTGCTTTTTCAAATATCGCTTTGAAACAATGATATTTTGTGATATAATCCCCCATAAAGGAAAAGGAGAATTTTACATGCCAAAAGACAACAAAGAAAACGATGTAAAGACAACACCAAAACAAAAATATCCAACATTTCAAGAAATGCTTGATTTATTCTTTGGTGCCGGCTCGCGAGGAGGTTCTGGTTTTATTTATGATGCGTGGTCAATCAAATCTTGGTTTGAAAGTGGTAATCCACGTATGTTTCTTGACGATATTGATAAAGAAGTAAAATGGTGCCAGACGTATGGTGATCCGGATTCGTCACGCTACAAGATTGCAATGCTTTTGGAAAAATATGTAAAGCCCGCCATTGAAAATAACGCTGATTCTGCCACGCGTGATTTTCTTGACGAATTCAAAATGGTTTTTGCGGCACGTGCGCAAGCAACGGGAAATATGGACAGTGATGTTATCAAAAAAATATGTACCGTCTTTGTTCAAAATGTTGCAAAAATGCCAGATGGCGAATTAAAATATTCTGTATTACGCTATGTTGGGTTATATAACAGCTATGACAAAAACACAAGAATTGCTGCTTTAAAGGCTGCAACACAATGCAAATCTGCCACGATTTACGAATATGATGCTTTGATAAGGTTATATCCCGAAAGGTCACCAGAATGTATCGCCGTTTTCGGTGATGCCGAAGAAAAACTTCGTCAAATTCTTGCCAACGAATCAAAAAACACGTTGCCCGACATTGCGTTGATTCAACGTTCTGTTGCGCTGATAAGAAATATGGCACAAATGACCGGCGATCGTGAACTGAATTCACGTATAAAGGAAACGTACGATGTTGATAAAATGTTTCAGTCATCCCTTGATACAACCTATGTTGCAAACATTGACGCGTCTTTAATGAATCAATTGGCGCAACGCGATCGTGAATTACAGCGTCGTAACGAAGAAAACGACCGGTTAAAGCGTGAACTTGAACAAATGCGTAACGCACTTCAACTTGAAAAAGAAAACGACGAAAAGAAATTTTCGTTGATTCAAGAACTTCGTCGTGAAAAAGATGCGCTTGAACGTGAATTGGCCGAAGTTTATCGCCAAATAAAAGAATTGCGCAACGAAGCCGAAGAAGCAAAGGCCAGTTTGTTAAGTCGTGGTGTCAATAACATGAAAAAAAGGATTCACGACCTTGACGTTATGATACGCGCAAAAGAAAATCGCGGAAAGTAAGATACAAATTCCCCCATTATTGGGGGATTTTTTTGACAATAAATATTTGACATTTAAAAGGATATGTTATAAAATATCGCCTTGCATGGGGTTGTAGCTCAGTTGGTAGAGCACTTGTATGGCATGCAAGGGGTCGTCGGTTCGAGTCCGATCAGCTCCACCAAATTTTGATA
>JAGBGA010000040.1 GCA_017936185.1 Alphaproteobacteria bacterium
AATGGAATGCATGTTGTTTATGATGACGCAACGGGTAAACCAATAAAACCGGGTGGTAAAATAAGAAGTAAACCAACCATTGGATTTGGTTCGACCGTTCTGAAAGATGGAACAAGGGTTACAAGAAATACCAAACCAATAACAACAGAAGAAGCATATGATTTGGCGCGACATCATATCGAAGAAGGTGAAACTTTTTTATTAATGTATGCATATGATGTTGGGCTTAAAAATGTTAATATTGATAAAACGAATGAAGCATTGGGGTTGGGGTCTGTTATATATAATGCGGGTTCCGGCTTGATTGAAAATCCGAATGACAGTAATCACAAGGAACGTTTTTCGCGATTACGTCAATTGTATAAAGAATATGGATATGCGTTACCAGATTCATTGGTTGTTGACCTTTTTGAAAAGTACCCTGTGCAAAATACGCGAAGTTTTGGTAAAGCGTGGATTGAGGGAAAATCTGAAAAAGAAGTTGGGGATAAACTTGGTGGATTTGTTCGGGAAGGGCGCGGTTTGTATTGGCGCCGATGGTTGGAAGCAGGGCTGATTAATGGTGAAATTACCGCAGATATGTTATTAAAATGTCCGGTAAATGGTATGTATGAATTCTTTGCATATATGGGCAAGAAAAAATCTGCATTTTTTACCGGGGATGCAAATTCCAGAAAGGTAAATTATGATACTTATCAAATTTTTCGTGAATGGTTGAATAATCCAGTTAACGCAAAAGGTGATTCTTTGTCTGGTTGGAAAAGGGTTGAAGATTGTTTGCCAAAAGACGTTGTTGATGCGTGTTACAGTGGGCAATGTGAAATTGGAAAAAATCCAAATTTTGTTTTGTTTGATATGGATTTTGTGCAACAGCCCGATGAAAATGTAGAAGTAAGAACATATGTCCTTGGGTATCAAGATTTGTATTCTGATGCTTTAAGTTCTTTTAAAGCAGGCGATTATAAAAGCGCGGCGGAAAATACGAAAAGATGATTGAACAGTATCCTGATAATGCACTGTTGCGTAATGATTTGGCGGCGACGTATAATAAACTTGGGCGATATGATGATGCGATTACGCAATCGCGCGAAGTTGTTCGGCGTATCGGTGATAAGTCCCAGTATGCCGCGGCACAATATAATGCAGGTTTTGCATATGAACAAAAAGGCGATTTGCAAAAGGCCTTGGCAAATTATAAATTGTCTTTGGCCAATGGTAATCGAAAAGTGCAACAAGATATTACACGTGTGTCAAACAGTATAAAACAAGGAAAATCCAAAGTGACGGCGTTTAATAATGCGGCGGGGATGGTCAAAAAAAGGGCACCAGAAAATGTAAATATCGATACTGTCTTGAAAGCGTATAATGGTAATGGTTTGGCATAAGGATAAAAAATGAAAGTCTTTGTTGATGTTCATGATAAACGATGGAATAAGTTCAATATCGATTTTGAAAAAATCGCAAGTGCGGTGGTCGGTAAAAAATATAAAGATGCAGAAGTGTCAATTATATTGACCGATGATGCAGAAATTCGTGATATTAATTCACGATACAGAAATATCGATAAACCAACAAATGTGTTGTCTTTTGAATTGGGGGACGATTTGTTGTTGGGGGATATTTATATTTCGTTTGACACCGTTGAACGCCAGGCACATGATGCAAAAATTTCTTTGCATGACCATGCCGCGCATATGGTGGTGCATGGAATGTTTCACTTGTTGGGATACGACCATATAACAGATGACGAAGCAAGCGTTATGGAATTAAAAGAAATAAATGCATTGAAAAAAATAGGAATTGGTAATCCATACGCGTCGGAAAATGAATTTGAATGCAGTGACGGCAGTTGCTGTCCCGGGGCAAAAACAATTGCATGGTTCAAGAAATTTAAAATTCGTGAAAATGGTTTTTGGCAATATGCGCTTTACGCACTGTTTGGTGGGGTTGCGGCGTTTGGCTTTGCACCGTTTTATCAGTGGTGGTGGACACTGGTTGGGGTTATGGGTGCATATTGGTTAACGGTGCGAAATAAAAATATTGGTGGTTTTTGGCGGACTTTTGTTCGGGTTATGCCGTTTGGGGCAATGTATGCGGTGGCTAATTTTTGGTGGGTACTGCATTCAATATATGTTGTGCCAGAGGTGACCCAGCAGTTTGCAATTTGGACAATTCCGGGAATGTTGGGGTTGGCGGTGGCGGGGGCACTGATTTTTGTGTGGCCATTTGTTGCGGTTGGCTGTGTCAAGACAAGTGCGGCGTCGCGCGTCTTTTTGTTTTCGGGTGTTTGGGCAATTGTGCTGTGGGCGCGTGAATGGATGTTTACAGGATTCCCATGGAATCCAATCGCAAATATAACAATGCCAATGCCGGTGTTGGCAAATTCAATGTCGCTGTGGGGGGCGTTGGGGTTAAGTGCGATTATTGCCGGCTTGGTTGCGGCCGTTGTGGAAGTTATGCGTCAAAAAAAGTCGGTGGCATGTTGGTCTGTACTTGGGATTTTTGTACTTTTGTTGATGACCGGTTGTTGGTATGGTGCGCGGAACATGCGTGCCGCAGATGTTGGGGCGGATGTTCAATCGCAAATAATCCGTATTGTTCAGCCCGGTATGGCACAAGCACAAAAGGCAACACATAATCGTGACCAGGCCTTGAAAAATGCAGAAGAAAATGTTTCCAAATTGGTTGATTTGGCGCGCGGGCCGGGCATGGTTGATTTTGTTGTGTTTCCAGAAACCGCATACCCATTTGTTGTAATTGATGGCGATGATATTTCAATGGCGCGTGCAATTAATGCGCCGATTGTGTTTGGGGCAAATACTTTTGGTCATGGTGGCCTTCGTAATTCAATGGTGGTTGTAAATGAAAGTGGTGTAATTCAACAGGTTTACAGTAAATCGCACTTGGTGCCGTTTGGGGAATACAGACCGTTGGGAATATTGCCGGCGCCTGTGAACTTGACCCCGGGTGATGGGCCAGAATTGGTCGAAGTAAATGGATTTATGTTTGCGCCGGCAATATGCTATGAAGTGATTTTTTCTGATTCTTTGTTGCCGGGTGATGTTACAGATGTGACGGCAATTATCAATGTTACAAATGATAATTGGTTTGGGCGTACCCCCGGGACATATCAGCATCTTGATATGGTGCGGCGATATGCAATCGAATCGGGCATGCCGATTGTGCGTGCAAATTATTCGGGAATAAGTGCGTTTGTTGCATCAGATGGCGTGATTATTTCGTCTTTGCCGGTTGGGGCGTCGGGCGCATTAGATGGATATGTTTGGGGGGCGCATAATACGCCATATCGTATGTTGGGATTAAACGGTTGGTTTATTATTGTGTTGACGTTTTGTGTAATTGGTGCGTTGATGTACCGCCCGCGCCGGGCGCCAACCCGGTGATTAGAATTCGCCATAATTTCCACCGTCCCAAGAATACACTCTTAAGCACAATGGACCCCGACCTTCGTCGGGGTGACGACAAAGC
>JAGBGA010000041.1 GCA_017936185.1 Alphaproteobacteria bacterium
CGAATCTAAACCACCGTTTGGATTCGGCATAAAATAACAAAAAATACATTTGGAAAAAGCCCAGAAATATGATAAAATGTGACGTAAAGATTAAGGAAAAATATGCCGAATTCAAACGGTGGTTTAGATTCGGCATAAAAAATACCATTACTTTATGTGAATTATATCACAAATTACAACGAGATAAAACTTTTATTTTCCAAGTACTTTTTCAAGCTTTGCACGCAATTTTTTCATATCGTCGTACTTTGTAAATTTACCCTTTTCGGCGATTGAAATATCACCACTTTCTTCGGATACAATTAAAACCGTCGCACGTGAAACTTCACTTAATCCCAACGCGGCGCGATGTCGTGTACCATACTTCCAATTTAAATTATTTTGTGACAACGGCAATATTGCCCCCGCAAAGGCAATTCTGTTGTTTTCAATAATCATCGCACCATCATGAAGTGGCGTTTTATTAAAGAATATCGTTAACATTAATTCACTGCTTATCTTTGCATCAATGGCAACACCCTTTTTTTCAATCGCACTGTCATCAAGCATGTTCGGAAACACAATCAGTGCCCCTGTATGCTTGGTCGACATATATTCCACCGCCGACACAATCGCATCAAGCGACCGCGTATCCTTGGTCTTGACACCACCATGCCGAAATATGCGACGCCACCCGTCAATATTACCTAACAAAGCCATAAACTTTCGTAATTCTGGCTGAAAAACAACAATCAAACTTAAAGACAAGAACAACGCTGTATAATGCAAGAACGACGCCAACAAATCCAATCGCACCCACGACAAAACAAAACTAAGCACCCAAAGCGCCGCCAACCCCAACAATCCACGAACCAACTTTTCCGATTGCGTGTTGCGAATAAAGCTGCGATAAAACAGCCACATCATAATGGCTATTATTAAAACTTGAATCAAACCAATCCAACTGAACATTTTATTACCCCTTGTTATTTAATACGCTGTTCATTAAATCCGTAACTGGTTCTGCGAACCATTCCGGGTCATCTTGATACATTGGTGCACCACGTTCCAACGCTGTTTTACATGGACGGTCATCTGCCAACCAATTTTCCAACAAGTCCCCCGCAACCAATCCAATACCGGTTCCTGCGACCAATCCGATACCACCTGTAAATGGCGCCAACAACAACCCAATACCGGTGGCCGATGCAACTTTACCCGCGACCGCCGCGCCACTTATTTTAATATTTGGCTGGGCCAAATTTCCGGTTAATTCAATTGAATTAACAACATTACCCGTCAAAGATAATTTCAGCCCCCGCACCGGCACCGTCGTCAAAGACATTTTCATTTCTTCTTGCCCCAGGTCAAGCGCCCCCGCCAATCGTATATTTATTGCATTTGTTTCAATCGCCACACCATTTTGCGTTTCGAACATCCCATCGCGCAACTTTGCATTTAATGCCATACACGAAATTTTTATTTGATTATACTTTTTTTCCGAACTGAACAAGTCTTGAATACTGTGTCGCAGATTTGTTAAAAAGTCCGCCCCATACACGTACGAAACAAGTGCCGAATGCGCATATCCCGGTCCAACCGAATAAACCGTAACCGGCCCTGTAATTGTCTGCATAATTTCGGATAAATTTTTACCACGTGCCGTTACATACAATTGGACATCAACCGGCAAATCAGACACGAAATCCGACTTGCGAATTTCTTCAAGAACACTTCCCACCGAAACTGACGCCCCGCTTACCGCCCCTTTGGCAACGAACACGCCGTCTGCATCAACATCTGCATCAATTGCCGCATTTACATTTCCACCGGCAAATTCCGTTTTTAAATCGGCACGCACACGATTGTCTTGCACATGCAATTTCAAGTCAAGTTTTTCAAAATTCAAATCACGATACACAACCAATTCACCAAAGCGTATACGCACATCGGCGGACCTGTCACGAAATTCATGCCCGAACAAAGACACATCTTGGAACACATTAAGTTCACGATTTTTCTGCATACGCTTTTGCGAATAAAGTTCTGGAAACACATTCATTAAATTAACATATGACGATGACACATCCACATTTATCACCGGTATTTTTTTCGACCAATCATAAGACCCCGAAACCGTAAATTCCGTACCACGCAAATTTATCGACGATTTTCGCAAAGTCATCTTTTGATGTTCCAAACCACCGGCAAGATTCACACGCGCCGCAGGCACGAACGATAAATCCATTCCAAATATTTTTCCCAAAACACCGACATCTGGAATATCACCTTTGATAATAAAATCAATTGGTAATTTACTTTTTCCTTCAAGTGCAAAATTCGCAATTAACGCATCCCCCCCGGTTGACATTGCGACCCGCACCGGATAAACGCGTCGTTCAGAATTATATTCAGACATCGAAACAATAAACGGGAACACATCTTCTTCAACTTTTAGCCATCCCGAATATTCCCGCGAATCTTCACGTGGCATCATCCGAACATTCAGACCACTTAACGAATACTTTTCCCCCAACACATTCGCGACCAAGTTTTTTATTTCCACCCCACCAAAACCAGACGCACGCACCGGATACTTTTCTTGCACAACCGTATCTTGCACCGTTCCTTCTGGTGTATTTGAGTTACCGGCAAACTTCAATTCATTTAAATCTTTTTCAACATTCAGCACCGCATCATAAACACGAATATTTTGAATTGTTGGCCGGTCACGAAACAAAGACACCAAATTTATACGCACATCTATCTTCTTGGCCGAAAAAAAGTCTTTATCTTTTGCCAATTCTGGATTTTCAATACGAACATCATTTAATTCTATATGCGGACGCATTGAAAATCGCCACGACACACCACCATCTATTTCCACCGGCATACCGGTCGTATCACGCAATATTGCAACAACATTCCCACGCAATGTTTCAAGATTAACTTGCTTTAACGCAACAAACACCGCCACCCCAAGGACAATAATAAAAAGCCCCACAATACGTACAATTGAAAAAAATTTATTTTTTCTTAATTTCATGGCAATTTCAATTCCAAAAACTTCATCACAGGCACCATAAATTCTGGCACACTTGCGCGCAGTGTAATCATCCGTCCACTTGTCGGATGTTGAAATGTTAACTTGTACGCGAACAAAAACAAGTTATTTGTTTCCAACATTGACCGCAATGCACCATCAAGCTTTTTATTCCCACCATAAAGCGCATCACCAACAATTGGCGCATTTAACGTTAATGCGCTGTGCAGTCTCAACTGATGTGTACGCCCGGTCTTTGGCGAAAACAATACCCACGAAACACATCCCGCGGCACTTGCCAAAACCGAATATTCTGTAACCGCCCTTTGTGGTCTTTGCCCTGTACCATTATTAACACGTGCCGGCGTATTGAACACCTGACCCTTTATCATATAATTGTCAATCACCCCACGTGCGGGCTTTACATCACCATTTAACAACGCAAGATAATCTTTGCGTGCGGTCCTTGTTTGAAATTCATTTGCCAAAACCTGGGCGGCACGCTGATTTTTTGCCACAACCAACAATCCACTTGTTTCGCGGTCAAGTCGATGCACCAACGAAATCTTGTCATACGGGAACAAAGCCGCCGCCATTTTATCAACCGACTTTCTTATTCCTGTCCCCCCCTGGACAGCCAACCCCGCAGGCTTGTTGAAAACGACAATATCATCATCGTTATGAATTATACATTTACGAAGTGCTTCTAAATCCGCCAGCGAAAAATTATCACCACTTTCTGTTTTTTTCTGAACCTGGGCATAGTTTGCAACAGTTGGTGGCACGCGCACAACTTCCCCACCACACAATATTTCCTGGCCGCGGACACGTTTGGAATTCACACGTATTTGCCCACCACGACAAAGTTTATAAAATTCACGTTGTGGCATCGCCGGAAACTGTCGCAAGAACCACCGCAACAACCGCACACCATCTTCAACTTTTGACACTTGGATAAATTCAGCCATTATTTACGCCCCACTTGGCACGATACAAATTATTCACCGTACGTTATCTGAACATAGTTTGTTCCATTTGCACCGTTACAGCTGCCTGTTGCGCCACCATTCTTGCCATTGGACGCTTGGTATTCCACCGAATCCGACCACGCCTTGGTTACCAAGGCTTCACATTCCGATTGTCCCAAACCATTTATTGTCACAACAAATTGGCGTGGATTAGAAGGATTAACCCCCAATTCATACTTTCCACCATATGGGTTTTCGTTTGACATACCAATTGCCCCAAATATTGTTGTTCCATTCATATTTGAAAAATCGTCATATTCGACATGAATATTTCGAACCATTGTCACCATTTGAACGACTTGGTCATTAACCGCGGTCAGCTTTTGCGTACGCATTGCAGTTGAAATCATACCAATTGCCCCGACCGTAATCACACCCATAATGGCCAAGACCCCCAACATTTCAATCATTGAACGACCTGATTCTTGATTCATTATAAAACCTCTTATTTGCTATTTAATATTTAATACTATATCATAAAGATTATGAATATTCAATTTTCTGATTTAATCGAAAACGCACCAAACGCCCCCGGCGTATACAAGATGTATGATGCGGACGAAAACTTGCTTTACGTTGGCAAGGCCAAGAACATATCAAACCGTCTGAAACAATACCTTGACATATCAAAACTTGAATTGCACAAGCAGGTAATGCGTGCACTGGTTACGCGCGTTGACTGGGAAACTGTTCCAACCGAATCCGACGCATTAATTCGCGAACAAGAACTAATCAAAACACAAAAGCCCAAATACAACATAATGCTGACCGATGGCAAGATGTATCCGATGTTGGCATTAACGCGTGGCGAATACCCACGCATGTTAAAATTTCGTGGCAAGATATCACAACGACGCGACGTATACGGCCCATATCCGTCTGTTTCTGCACTTAACGAAACAATCAAAACGATTCAGCGTGTATGTCAAATTCGCACATGCACCGACACACAAATGCGCAATCGCACACGTCCATGCCTGCTACACCAAATCGGCCGATGCAGTGCACCATGTTGCAACCCCAACCCCGAAAAATACGCAGAAAGCGTGCGTACAGCGCGAAAAATACTTACCGGGGACAGCGCCCCAATAATCGCAGATTTAACCAAGCAAATGGAAACATTTTCAAAAAATCTTGACTTTGAATCTGCGGCAAACGCACGCGACAAAATCGCGGCATTAACACACACCTCAAATCGCGGTATACGGCGAAATCATGCGTATACACCAAATACGGACTGGGACAAAAATGTATCTGAACTTGAAAAATGGATTGGCATAAAAATCGAACTTGCCGGTGTATTTGATAATTCGCACTTGTTTGGCACACAACCTGTTGGCGCAATGATAACGTTTGGACATAATGGTTTTGAAAAATCCGGGTATCGTCATTTCAAATTACAAGATAAATCACGCGCCGGCAACGATATTGCCATGATGTCCGAATTTGTAAAACGCGCAACCGAACGCGGTCCAAAATTAAGCCTAATAATCGTCGACGGCGGCATGGCCCAATGGAACATCGCCAAACGCGCCGCCGGCAATATACCTGTGATGGGCGTAACCAAAGGCGAAGTTCGCGATGGCGACGAACACTTTATTTTACCAGACGGTTCCGTATCACGCGACCTGCCCAAAGATTCGCCGCTTTTCTTGATGTTACGTGCCGTACGTGACGAAGCGCACCGTTTTGTAATCACATACCACCGCAACGTTCGTGCAAAGCAAATGACAGCATCCGTATTGGACGAAATTGACGGCATTGGCCCAACACGAAAACGCGCATTACTGCAACACTTTGGTTCCGTTCGCGCGATAATAGACGCCGACATAAGCGCATTAAAACACGTACCCGGCCTGGGGACAAATGCCGCCGAAAAAATATATGCCCATTTTCATTCATAAGTGATATAATACATACATATTAATAAAGGAGAAAACACATGAAATTCTTTGTAAACTTTTTATCCGCCTTTCGCATTGCAGCATCATTTGCAATTATTCTAACACTTATGCTTCAAATGTATTGGACGACATTTATTCTTTTCGTACTTGCGGCCGCATCTGATTGGTTTGACGGATACCTTGCCCGAAAATATAACGTATGCACCAAGATTGGCGGTGTAATGGATCACATTGGTGACAAATTATTGGTCGTTAACACATTAATTATGTTATGCGTAATGATGCCGGTATGGTTTGTCATTGTACCTGTGATAATAATGATTGCGCGCGAATTATACATATCAGGGTTACGCGAATTTCTTGGCACACAAAAAATTGAAATGCCGGTCCCCAAGGCACGCTTTTCCATGGGAAAAATCAAGACCACATTTCAAATGATTTCAATTTCTGCATTTTTATTAATCTTTGTTATTGGCACAATGATAACCCCTGAATCTGACAGTCGCGCCTTTATATGGTTAATATATTTATTACCACAAATTGGCACATGGGGATTGTGGATATCATTACTTGCGTCTGTCTGGTCTGCGACGCAATACACCATGACATTCTTGGGTCACATGAAAACATTAAACAAAAAGAAGAAATAAAAAACGCGCTTTACGCATAAAAACCGGCATTTCTGCCGGTTTTTATACATCAGACAATCAACCAATTTTATTTATTAAAACCAACCTTTCTTTTCCGATTTTGTACCTGCAAATTCATTTAACAACTTCTTTTGTTTTTCTGTTAACTTGGTTGGAATTTTTATTGCAATTTCTATATAAAGGTCGCCAAAGCCCCCAGCCCTGCGCGCCGATGGCATACCATGTCCACGTACACGCAACCGTTCACCAACCTGGGTACCGGCCGGCACCTTTACCGACAACTTTTTATCATCAATTGTTTCAACTTCAATTTCCCCGCCCAGCGCAAGT
>JAGBGA010000042.1 GCA_017936185.1 Alphaproteobacteria bacterium
CCCATACAAAATCGTCGCAGGCGATAATGGTGATGCATGGGTTGAAATGGATGGTAAAAAATATGCGCCATCACAAATTTCTGCTATGATTTTGGCAAAATTGAAAAAAGATGCGGAAAGCTATCTTGGTGAAACGGTGACAGACGCGGTTATTACTGTGCCGGCGTACTTTAACGATTCACAACGCCAAGCAACCAAAGACGCGGGACGTATCGCAGGATTGAATGTTTTGCGTATTGTAAACGAACCAACCGCGGCGGCGTTGGCATATGGTCTTGACAAAGGTAAAGACGGCGTTATTGCGGTTTATGACCTTGGGGGCGGGACGTTCGACGTATCTATTTTGGAAATTGTCGACGGCGTGTTCGAAGTAAAATCAACAAATGGTGATACAGCGTTGGGTGGTTCGGACTTTGACGCACGTATTTTGGAACACTTAATCGCAGAATTCAAATCACAAACAGGTATCGATTTATCAGGTGATAAATTGGCGTTACAACGATTGAAAGAAGCAGCGGAAAAAGCAAAAATCGAATTGTCTTCCAAGACATCAACAGATATTAATTTACCATATTTGACCGCAGACGCAACCGGTCCGAAACACTTTAATACAACATTGACACGTGCAAAGTTGGAATCGTTGGTGGCGGACTTAATCGAACGCACAATCGAACCATGTAAAAAAGCATTGAAAGACGCAGGGTTGGATAAATCACAAATTAACGAAGTTATCTTGGTCGGTGGACAAACACGTATGCCAAAGGTCGCAGAAACTGTTAAAGAATTCTTTGGACGCGAACCACACAAAGGCGTTAACCCAGACGAAGTTGTCGGTATGGGGGCCGCAATCCAAGGTGGTGTTTTAAAAGGCGATGTAAAAGATGTTCTTTTGCTGGACGTGACGCCATTGTCATTGGGTATTGAAACGTTGGGTGGGGTGTTCACACGCCTTATCGACCGTAACACAACAATTCCAACAAAAAAATCACAAGTGTTCAGTACCGCAGAAGATAACCAATCCGCCGTTACAATTCGTGTTTTCCAAGGTGAACGCGATATGGCCGCAGATAACAAATTGTTGGGGCAATTTAACCTTGAAGGTATTGCGCCGGCGCCACGCGGTATGCCACAGATTGAAGTGTCTTTTGATATTGACGCAAATGGTATTGTGCACGTGTCGGCAAAAGATAAAGGCACAGGTAAAGAACAAGCGATTTCAATTAAATCTGATGGCGGGTTAAGTGAAGACGAAATCAAACGTATGGTTGATGAAGCCGCAGCAAACGCCGAAGCAGATAAAAAGAAACGCGAATTGGCCGAAGCAAAAAATACAGCCGAAACCGCAATATTCAGTATTGAAAAATCACTGAAAGAACATGGCGACAAGATTTCAGAAGATGAAAAGAAAGTTATAGAAGACGCCAAAAAAGAATTGGCCGACGAATTGGCCAAGGCAGAGGCAACGGCAGAATCGCTGAAAGAAAAAACGGATGCGCTGTCTGAAAAAGCGATGAAGTTGGGTGAAGCAGTTTACAAAGCTGCACAAGCCGAACAAGCCGCAGCCCAAGGCGCAGAAGAAAAGAAAAACGACGACGGTACCGTCGACGCGGACTTTTCGGAAAAGAAATAAAAAAATCCCCCGTTTGGGGGATTTTTTTTGTTCGTTATTTTGTGATTGGTGATACAGTGACGGCATACAACCAATCAAGTACAGAATATTATTCTTGGATAAAACCGCCAGACTGCATATTCCAAAGGCGCGCGTATTCGCCACGTTCGCGCAACAGTTTTTTATGGGTTCCCTGCTCTATGACATGGCCTTCTTTTAAAACCACAATCTTGTCCATATTGCGCAAGGTTGACAGACGATGTGCAATCGCCAATGTCGTGCGCCCAAACGCCAATTCATCAAACGATTTCTGAATCGCAACTTCGGTTTCACTGTCAAGTGCAGATGTCGCTTCGTCAAGCACAAGAATTGGCGCGTCTTTTAAAAATGCACGCGCAATTGCCACACGTTGACGTTGCCCACCAGATAACTTTATGCCGCGGTCGCCAACCATAGAATCGTACTTTTTATCCGTTCCAATAATAAAGTCATGCGCCGCCGCACGACGTGATGCCGCACGTATGTCACGTTCCGTCGCGCCCGGTTTACCATATGCAATGTTTTCACGCAATGTACGATTGAACATCGTTGGTTCTTGGGGAATAAAGGCAATCGATTCGCGCAAGGAATCTTGGGAAACGTCACGTATGTTTTGACCATCAATCAAAATTTCACCATGGGTCGGATCATAAAAACGCATCAATAAATTTACCAATGTCGTTTTGCCGGCACCCGATGGACCGACCAAACCAACACGCTGACCCGGATTAATTGTTAAATTAAAGTCGCGAAGAACCCATTTACGCTTGTAACGAAAAGAAACGTTGCGAAATTCAATTTTGCCACGCGTCACAACCAATGATGGCGCATTTGGCGCATCCATAACATCAATTGGAACAACCAGTTCACTGTACGCCTTGGACGCGGCACCAATACGGTCTGTGATTGCGGGAATCTGATTTACAATCGCACCAATGGTTCCCATGGTTGTAAAGAATACGGAATTTGTAAATACGATTTCTGCAACGCTTATTTTGCCATGCATGTATAACCATACGCATAATAATAATGTTATGCCATAGCAAATGTCCCAAACAATCATCGGTACGCCCCAGAATATACGCTGGATAAAAAATGAATGAATCCACGCAGTAATGTTTTTGTTGCGAACAGGTTCAAGATATTCGCGTTCACGACGGGCGCCGGCAAATAACTTTACAACCGAAAAGTTCGAAAGGCTGTCAACGTTACGGCCGGACAGTTCACTTGATGCGGCGCTTGAATCCTTGGACGCGCGGTTCATCGGTTTTACCATAATCCAACTGTATACCGCGCGAAAAACAAACACGACACCAAACAAAACAGCAACGTATTTGTTAATCGATAATATTAAGCCAACGTTTATAACAATAACAGACAGCAAACAAAATATGCGCCAGAATTCTTCGACCGCACGAAAACCATCGGCAACATACATGATTTGTGTGTGGACTTTGCCAGACATGCGACCCGTCCAAAATGACATGGATTGGGCATGAACATAGTCATTCAAAACAACCGATGCGCGGTTCCTGATTTTGGGAATCCAACGACCGGCAAATATACTGCGTATCAAGGCACTGATGTCAATCAACAGCAACAACGATACAATCAATATGACGGTTGGCAATGCATGTTGAATGAATGTCATGCCATCCGGTACAGGGTTTTCAAACAGCGAAATAAACCACCGTTGAAAATTTGGAAACAATACACCATCCATGGATACGATAAAGTAAAATATCGCCCATACAATTATTGCCCACCATGACCCGGGGACCGCGTACTTGAAATAAAATTTCCACAACGACTTTGGTAATGCCAATGTCGTGGGTTCATACTTTTTATTGGAATTTTTTGGTATTCCAATGTTTCTGCGTAACATGTGTTATCCTTTTTTTAATCTGAATATTTTATAATATTATGTGTGTCCCCCCAAAAAACACGAAAATATTTTGGACAACATCACATGTACAACAAATTCATCGGTGTTACCTTTTGTTAATTAATTATGCTGTTATACTGCTTTTTTTTTTTAGCATAGACAATATTTTTTATCAAGTTTTTATTTCGCAATTATATCCCGAAATATTTCCGCAGGAATTGTACCGCCTGTTATGCTGGAATCCATCGGTGTAAAGTCGTCTTTACCAACCCAAACACCAATTACCATTTCATCGGTGGCGCCAACAAACCAAGCGTCGCGGTTTTCATTGCTGGTCCCGGTTTTGCCGCCAAGGACATTTGTGGCACGCGCACGCCCGCCAGTACCGCCCGGCGCAATAACATCGCGCAATAATGCATGCATGTATTCAACCGTTTGGGGCTGTAATACGTCAACCGGGTCTGACGGATTACGTTCGTAAAGTGTATTGCCCAACATATCTGTTACACGCGTTATAGAATATGGACGAACCGATTTGCCGTCGTTCCATATAACAGCATAAATGTTTGTTAAATCAAGCAATGTCATTTCCGACGCACCAAGTACCGTTGAATATTCACGACGCAACTTGGTACCAACACCAAGACGACCCGCCATGTCCAACACAGAATCGATGCCGTATGTTTCGGTTAACTTTAAAGGAACAGAATTCACACTTTTTGCAAAGGCGGTTGCCAATGTAATATCGCCATAATAACGTTCATTATAATTCTTGGGGTTATAATCGCCAATTGCAAATGGTGAATCATTTACATACGCGTCGGGGGTCATGCCGTTTTCCAGCGCAACAAGATATACGACGGGTTTAAAAGCACTGCCCGGTTGGCGGGGGGATGTGACACGATTAAATTGACTGACTTGATAATCGGTACCGCCCGACATAGCACGCAACGCGCCATCGGGCGACATAGCAACGACGGCGCCTTGGTATTGGGTGACTTTTTGTGGTAAAATTGCAGCAATGCGGTCTTGTACATTCATGTCAAGTGTTGTATGCACATACATATCAGATTCAAATGCACCAATCCGGGACTTTAATTCGTCCATAACAAAATCTGTCCAGTAACGATATAAATTTGTATCAGATACACCAACCGCCGGTGATAAAGACTGGGCCGCGGTGCGGGCTTGGTTTATTGTGATATAGCCTTGGCGGACCATTTCGGTTAATACAGTGCGCGCACGTGCGATATTCTTGTCGGGATTGCGAAGGGGACTGTATGTCGTGGGGGCCTTTAACATGGCGGCGATTTGGACGGCTTGGCCAATTGAAAGACGGGTCGCAGGTACATCAAACATTGCACGCGACGCCGCGTCAATGCCACGAAGCCCGCCAACCAACGATACGCGATTCATGTATAAATCAAGTATTTGATTCTTGTTAAATCGATTTTCAAGCCAATAGGATAATATAAGCTCTTGGACTTTGCGGGAAATCTTTTTTTCGCGGGACAAGAATACGTTCTTGGCCGTTTGTTGGGTTATTGTTGAACCGCCAGACGCAACCCGACCAGACGCCAAATTAGACAATGCCGCACGCGTTATGCCACGAATGTCAATGGGACCATGGGTAAAAAAACGCCGGTCTTCGATGGCAACAATAGCCTGCCATACGTGTGGGGGTAATGTTTCAACAGATACAGGTGTGCCCATTATGCGATTGGCACTGCGTATTTCATTGCCAGATTTGTCCAAAAACACAACCGCTGCAGGACGCGTTTCGTGCAAAATCGCATCCAATGACGGCATCGATAAATATATAACCAAAACATATCCGCACAAGGCAACACCCAACAAAAGGCATATGTTTAGTACCCATACCAATATTCGCCGACGAAATGACGGTTTTGGGGAATCTTTTTCGGACTTCTTATCAATGTGGCGTGGCAAAATAAATCTCCTTTGGTATGAATGTTAGCATAAACAACTTGCCTTTTGCAAAAGTTTATATTTATAATCTGGTACACAAAAGAAAAAGGATGGGATGTATGAAAAAATTTGCTGTTATTTTGGCTTGCTTGGCCGCAGTGCCGGCGTTTGCAGAAGAATATTTTGACGATTATGGGACATATAACAATTCGTATGATGAATATAGTTCATATGAATATTCAAACCCTTCGCCCAATACGCAACGTCGTGACAACTATGTCGGGATTCGAATTCATAAAAATGAACGGATTGCATTTAAGTATGATATTCATGATGGTGGGAATTCAACAATTCGAAAAGATAACTGGGGGATTGGGGCGGTCGTTGGTAACAGATTAAGCGATTTTGCCAAGATTGAATTTGAAACGTCTTATACCGGCGCAGAACAGACCAAGCGTTCAACAAATTATGACTTTGACGTTTGGGCAAACATGTTGAATTTTTACTTGTTCCAAGAATACGCCGGTGCAATTGCACCATATGCCGGCGTGGGTATTGGATTTGCCGCAATATGGGGGGATATAGACGCACCGTATGGACATATGTCTGATTCTGTGTTCGACTTGTCATACCAGGCAATGATTGGTGTAAACTTTGCATTGAATGACAGAATTGATTTGAACCTGGGGGTTAAGTATCAGTACTTTGGTGAAGTAGAACACGAATTGGATGGACGTGAATTCGCAATCACAGATGTGGATTCAACGGAATTCTTTATCGGGGCGGTTTATAAATTCGGACTGTAAGTCGGATTCTTTTTCCGTTGTATTATTTTTATCAATTTTCTATAATTCGGGTATGACAAAAATACCCGATTTATTTATTTTATCAGAACATAATGATTTGTTAAAAAAACTGGCCGAATGGGACGTCGCGTATCACCAAAATGACGCGCCGGTCGTTGATGACGCAACATACGATGCCGCAAAGCATCGCGCGTTGGAAATTGAAAAAATGTTCCCAGAACTGGCCAAAAACGGCGCGTCGTCACGCGTTGGGGCCGCAGTGTCAACAAAGTTCAAGTCTTTTGCGCATACGGTGCCGATGTTATCAATTGCCGATGTGTTTTGCCAAAGCGATGTAGAAGATTGGTTTAATAAACTGACGTCCAAGGATGTGTTTATTGAATTAAAGGTCGACGGATTGTCTTATGCGGCACGATACGAAAATGGAATCTTGGTGCGCGCATTAACACGTGGCAGTGGAACACATGGCGAAGATATAACAGAAAATATTAAAACAATTCCAGATATACCAAAGCAACTGAGCGGGAATTTCCCAGATGTGGTCGAAGTACGCGGGGAAGTATATATGACACGAAGTGACTTTGCGGCATTAAATGCACAGTCCAGTAAACAGTTCGCCAATCCACGAAATGCAGCGGCGGGTTCACTGCGACAGTTGAACCCCAAAATAACAGCGTCACGAAAACTAAGTGCGTTTGCATATACGTATGGCGAAATATCGGCACGCGACTTTGATACCCAGGCGGAATTTTTCGCAAGGCTTGAATCATGGGGATTTAAAACAACGCGTAAATGGGCAACAATGGCGCATAATATGACAGATATTCAAAATGCGTACAATCATATAATGATGATTCGACCCGATATCCCGTTTGATATAGATGGATTGGTGCTGAAGGTAAATGATATAGAAACACAAGAAAAAATGGGCAGTCGTGCAAACAGCCCACGTTGGGAAGTGGCCTATAAATTCCCAGCGGCCAAGGCGATAACAACACTGCGTGAAATTACAATACAAGTTGGACGCACAGGGGTCTTGACGCCGGTTGCAGAATTGGAACCAATTAATATTGGTGGGGTGGTGGTGTCGCGCGCGACACAGCATAATTCCGATGAAATTCGACGATTGGGATTGTGCGTGGGGGACAAGGTCGTTGTACAACGTGCCGGTGACGTTATTCCCCAGGTCGTCGAAGTGGCAGAAAAAAATAACAATTCGTGCGACTTTGTTTTTCCAGATGTGTGCCCGGTGTGTGGCGGAAATGTTGTTCAAGAATCCGGAATGGTGGCACGAAGATGCGTTAATACGTTGGGGTGCCCGGCACAGCGTGTCGGTGCATTGGAACACTTTGTTGGACGCAAACGGTTTGATATAGACGGATTGGGCGCACGACAGTTGGAAACGTTTGTCGAACGCGGATGGATTAAAACGCCCGCCGATATTTTTACATTAATCAAAGAACATGGCGACGAAATTAAAAGACTTGATGGATTCGGCGAAAAATCTGTGGCGAACTTGGATGCGGCAATTGAAAATGCACGCAATATCGAGTTGAACCGGTTTTTGTTCGCAATCGGAATTCCAGAAGTGGGCGAAGTTACCGCAAAAATTCTGGCGCGCGCGTTCGGAAGTCTTGATGCAATTCGAAATGCGCCGGTGTGGAAATTAAAATCAATTGATGGAATCGGTGATGTGATGGCCGATGAAATTGTGTCGTTCTTTGCCGATGTTCATAATGCAGATGCAATCGACAAACTGCTGCAACAAGTTAATGTCCAAGAAGTGAAAACAAATACGGCCGAAAATAATGGGCCTTTGTCGGGAAAAAAGATTGTTCTGACGGGGACACTTGTAAACTTTACGCGCGACCAGGCGCGCGATATACTTGAACAAATGGGCGCAAAAGTATCGGGAAGCGTGTCAAACAAGACAGATATCGTATTGGCCGGCAGTGAAGCAGGAAGCAAATTAACAAAAGCACAAGAATTGGGAATTACAATCTGGGGCGAACAAGACTTGGAACGCGCAATTGCAGAAAGTAAACAGTAATAAAGAACGCCCCGAACAAATGGGGCGTGGACATGAAACTTGTGTATTATGCAAAATTAACGTTCGCGGGATACGGGACGATCAATAAACATCCATATCAACCATACCAATGCCGCAATACCGATTATTGCATAGACGATGTTGCTGGCCAATGTGCCAGGGCCAAATAAAAATGCAACGAAGTCAAAACCAAAGATTCCAACCAGCCCCCAGTTCAAGGCACCGATAAAGGTCAATGGTATAAGAACATAGTTTGTTAGTCCTCTCATCTGTTTTTTCTCCTTTTCAAGGTTTAACATGTCTTGTGATAAGACATGATAATTATAAACCTTTTGATGGGGGTACGCAATCACAATACCGCACTTAGGAAAAGGTACCTGTTTCACAAAGAACAAGAATATACGTATACAAATTGCCGTATAAAACATATAAAAAAATCCCCTTTACGGGGGGATTGGATTATTTCAAATAAAATGTTATTGTTGCAACAACACGAACTTTTTTATTTATCGATTGACGTTCGTTGGATGACCAACTGTCCGTTGGGTCGCGTGATTCAATGCTGAATACACCTTGGTTGGCACTTTTGATTTTGCCAAGGCGGGCGTCGGCGTCTTTGGCAAACTGGTCCCCCGCCGCAGTGGCGTTTTTGGTTGCCTGTTCAATCATCGATATTTTTATATCATTTAAACCGTTAAATATATATATCGGACCAGAATAATCTTCGGTAACCGTAATGCCACGCCGAACCAATTCGCCCATGCGACGTGATACACTGTCAACAAGGCCAACGTTATGCGACCGCACCATCACACCGGTTTCAATTACATAACGACCATCGTTATTCTGGTTGCGTAATTCAGAATCGGAATAGCCTGCATATTTATCGCGAACTTGGACACGTAAATTTTGAATGTCAGATGACGCAAAACCAGATTCAATCAAAAATGAATGTATTTCAGATATGTCGTGGTCAATTTGCTGCTGCAACAACGATAAGTCACCACCAACACCATTTATCTTGATGTTCCAAACCGCAGTATCCGCAACAACATCGCGTTCGGCCAGACCCTTGACCGTTACAGTGCGACCAGACATCGCACGATATATGCCGTCACCAATAAAATAACCGCCCAATGCAACCCCAAGCGCCAATGCCGCCAACCATATGCCAGGCAAGGTTTTTAACTTTTGTGATATTTTCATTATGTTCCCCTTTGGTTAATGTTTTAATCTTATCAAAATAAAAGCCAGATTACAAATGGCGCAATGAATGCCGTTAACAGACCAGACAGAACAATGGCCAGACTGCTTAACGCGCCGGTAATCGGCCCCATCTGCATCGCCTTGGCCGTACCGGCAACGTGCGAAGCATTGCCAATCGCAAGACCACAGGATATCGGACTGCATAACCCAAGACGACGACATACAATGTCACTGACCGATGCGCCAAGAATGCCCGTTATTATTACCGCAGATACAGTTAAGGCAACAATACCACCAAGACTTTCTGTTATGCCAATCGCAATCGCCGTCGTTACAGATATGGAAACCAATGAACGCGCAATTATATCGCCAAGACCAAAAAATATACATATCAACGATACAGATAAAACAGATGACACAACACCAATTAATACCGCCAATAATATCGGAAATGCATGCCGACGAAGTAACGGCAAATGACGATACATCGGAACGGCAAATGTTACAGTTAATGGAACCAAAAAATACGTTAAATAACCCGCACCAGAATTATATTCAGAATACGGTATGTCCAATGCCAATAACACCAAAACAACCAACAAAGTCCCCAGAAAAAGCGGCGTGGTAAATGGTGATGGCCAACGACGATTTAACGCGTATGCCAACAAAAACGCACCCAAGGTTAATGCCAAACCAAAATACGGCGAAGATGACAGATATTCAATCACTTCTTGGCCCCTTGTTTATTACGTTCAGAACGGCGTATCAATGCGTCCGCCGTTACACCGGTGGTTATCATCGTTACCAAGTATGCAACAACCAATAATATCAACAATATCCACCATATATCCGAAATATCCGCCCAAATATCAATTATCGCGGCCGCCGGCGCAACAAAGAATAATGCCATAATGCTGTGAAACCAATTTGCAATATCTTCGACCCATGACAGGCGTACAAGACCAAATACCAAGGACAAAAACAATAATATTAAACCATAAATACTGCCCGCGATGGGCAATGGAATAAAGTATTCCATCGCTTCGCCCAAAACGACAAATATCATGATGATACAAAATTGAAAGATATACTTCACATATCCCCCCGGTATGCTTTGGTATAAATCTACAACAAAGAATTATTCGATGTCAAAGAATTTTTATTTTGAATAATTTCACGAATTACATAATTCGCCAACATTAAACCAAATGTGCCGGTTACCGTTATAATTGACCCAAGATTCTTGGCGTGACCCATAACCGGTAATGCGGGTTCGGGCGAAAAGACAACCGGGAAATCCGGCAAACCACAGTCGCGAACCGCACGACGAACACGTGACGCCAATGGACAAACAGATGTCTTGGAAAGGGGTGAAACGTAAACCCGCGCGGGGTCAAGTTTAGACGCGGCACCCATGCTTGATACAAACGGAATATTGCGTGAATTTGCCCAATTGTAAAGTGCAACCTTGGATTCAACAGTGTCAATCGCATCAATTATATAATCAGGGCAAATATCAAATGCAAAATCGTTATCGAAAAATGCGTTTATCGCCGTAACATTTATATCGGGGTTTATATCGCGTATTCGATTGGCGGCAACATCAACCTTTGGACAGCCAACGGTGGATTCAAGGGCAAATAACTGACGATTTATGTTGCTGGTATCAACGGTATCAAAATCAACAACAATAATATTGCCGATACCGGTGCGCGCCAACGCTTCAATCGCAAAGGAACCAACCGCACCACAACCAACAACCATGACGGTGGATTCTTGCAATTTTTTTATGCCACTTTCGCCGAATAATAATCGCGTTCTGTGTAATCGTGTCATTTGTTAAATACCCCAACTGCGTTTTCATAAAATATGGACGGTGAAACATCACAAATCAAGGAAATTTTATCGGCAACTTTTATAACGTCGGACGGTTGGGCCGAATCACTTTCGACCAAAATCCGATTGCGTGGCGTGTCAATAATACGCGCAATCGAACGCGCACCATGTGACAATTCGCGATTCCCATATGAAAAATACATGTTATATTCATTTGCAAACTTTGCAATATCAGACACCGCCCCAGAATATCCATGCGCAACAATAAACGGCGGCAATTCGTTCCGGTGCATGCGCAATATTTCATGCACCCTGCCCCACATGCCGACACAATGAATAACAACACCACGTTTCAGTTGATGCGCCATTTCCAATTGACGGGTAAAAACATATATCTGGGCCGCCATATCGTCGTGATATTTATCAAGACCAATTTCGCCAAGTATTAATTTTGGATTTTCTTGTAACGCTTTTTCAAGCCGTACATCCCAATCATTTGGTAAATTTTTTATATACCATGGATGGACGCCAATCGCACCATAAACACATGAATGCGTTGACGCAATGCGTATAACATCACCCCAATCCGACATATTCGCAGAATTTAATACCATGCCACCAACACCGCAATTAAGCGCGTCTTGGACTGTGGCATCGGGGTTTAATGCAGCAAGATGGCAATGTGAATCAAAGTATGTGTGCATATGGATATTATATAAAAAAAATCCCCGAATATAACAGGGATTTTTTTCGCTTAATTAATCATCAAGATTTTTTAATAAAATATCTTTCATTTCATTTGGCATCATGCCAGTGGTTGAATAACCACAATCGACATGGTGAACTTCACCAGTGACACCAGATGATAAATCACTGAACAAATACATGGCGGCGCCAGATACATCGTCCAAGGTCATGTTACGACGAAGTGGTGTCGTTTCTGCATTCAAACGAAGCATTGCTTTGAAACCGCCAACGCCACTTGATGCCAACGTCATGATTGGGCCCGCACTGATTGCGTTTACGCGTATACCATCGCGCCCAAGGTCAGATGCAAGATAACGAACACTGCTGTCCAGTGCAGACTTTGCAACACCCATTACGTTATAGTTTGGAACAGACTTTTCACCACCAAAGTATGTCAAGGTAACAATACTGCCCCCGTTGTTCATTAATTTCGATGCGCGACGTGTCAAGTCAACCAAAGAATACACAGATATATCCATTGTGTTCTTGAAATTTTCACGCGTTGTATCCGCATAGCGACCCGTTAATTCATTTTTGTCGGAGAACGCAATTGCATGCAACATACCATCAAGGTGCCCCCATTCGGATTCAATCTTGGTAAACAAATCGTCCATTTGTTCGTCATTTTGAACGTTACATTCTTGGACAA
>JAGBGA010000043.1 GCA_017936185.1 Alphaproteobacteria bacterium
AATTCAACCGACCTTTTGGTCGGTTTAATTTTTTGTTGCGGACGTTTGGACGAGAACCGTAAAGGTTCGCGTGCGTTGTAGATTTGGGAAGCATGGCGCACCCAAATCGTTACGAGTGGATAGGGGTATCCCCACCCACGAAGTGGGAAGGGGAGTACAGTCCTTTTGCGCCCGCCAGAAAATTCAACCGACCTTTTTGGTCGGTTTAATTTTTTGTTGCGTTTAACTCTTGACTTTTATTTCAAAAATATATCATAATCATGAACATGACATTAAGAATCACTAATCTTTGTTGTTGTCGCTAAAATTTGCTCTTTGCAAACTTATTTTGTTTGCTTTTCAAACACACAATTACTAACATCCCTATAAAATTTAACCCAAGGAAAACGCATTATGACAATAAGACTTTATAATACATTGACACGAAAACTGGAAGAATTCAAACCGCTTGAACCGGGCAAGATGGGTTTTTATACATGCGGTCCAACGGTTTATCATTACACACACCTTGGTAACCTGCGTACTTTTTTGCATAATGATTTTTTAAAACGAATGTTTTTGGCGAATGGTTACGACGTACGCCATGTTATGAACATCACCGACGTCGGTCATCTGACCAATGACGAAGACGATTCCGGTGAAGATAAAATGGAAAAGGGCGCCGCCCGCGACAACAAATCGGTATGGGATATTGCCAAATTTTACAAAGGCGAATTCTTGCGTGATTTTAATGACCTGAATATGATTGCGCCAACGGTTATGCCACATGCAACTGATTATATTGCCGAACAAATTGAATTGGTTCAAAAGTTGGAAAAACTGGGGTACACATATGAAATTCCGAACGACGGCATATACTATGACACATCAAAGTTTGCTGCATACGGCGCACTGACGGGTGGTTCTTTGTCTGGCAATCGTGCAGGTGCGCGCGTTGGTTTTAATGACGCAAAGCGCAACCCATCGGACTTTGCCTTATGGAAATATTCGCCCAAAGATACCAAACGCCAAATGGAATGGGACAGTCCATGGGGCGTCGGGTTCCCTGGATGGCACGCAGAATGCAGCGCAATGAGCATGAAATTGCTTGGTGACCACTTTGATATTCATACAGGCGGCGAAGATTTATCACGCGTTCATCACGCAAACGAAATCGCACAAAGCGAACCAATCACAGGCGCCCCATGGGTAAACACATGGTTGCATTACAGCTTTTTATTGGATAAATCTGGTGAAAAGATGGCAAAATCCAAAGGTGAATTTCTGGGGATGGACGCAGTGCGCAATCGTGGTTATGACCCGATGGTATACCGTTACTTTGTTGCCATGGGACACTATCAATCTCAATTGGCTTTTTCGTGGGAAACAATGGACGCAACGGCAAAAAGTTATGCAAATCTGACACGTCGCGTCGCAGATTTGCTGACGGCGGAAAACGAAGATATTAACACAGAAGTTTATAATAAATGGCATAACGATATGTTGGGCGCAATGTCTGATAATTTAAAAACCGCATCTGTGTTGATTCTGGTTCAAGAATTTTTAAAATCTGCCGACATTAATAATGCAACAAAACTGGCGTTGGTTCGTTTTGCAGACGAATTGCTTGGTCTTCAATTTATTGATCGTGCCAAAAAGCTGGTTGCGTTGGAAAACGAAGCCGCGCCCGCCGAAATCATGGCACTTGCCCAACGGCGCGCCGATGCCAAGGCGGCCCGCGACTGGGCAATGGCCGACACATTGCGTGCCGAAATTGATGCTGCCGGTTGGACAATCCTTGATTCCAAAGACGGGTACAAAATCGTAAAAAAGGCATAAATTGCCAAAATATAAAAAATAATAAAAAACGGTTGAAATTGGGGCAATATTGGTGTATATTGCCCCACGTTAACAAGAGGAAATTTCCATGAACTATCCATATATGCCAAAATCAACAGCCTTGTGGTTAATTGAAAACACAGCGTTGACATTTGAACAAATATCTGAATTCTGCGGTCTGCATGAATTGGAAGTAAAAAACATCGCCGACGCAGAAACGTACAAAATTCAACCATTAAACCCAATTTTAAGTGGCCAAGTCACACGTGAAGACATCGAACGTTGCGAAGCCGACGCGTCCGCACGTTTGACATTACGCAAAGAAATTGTTGACGCCCAACAAAAGCAAAACAAACGCGGCGTTGGATATACACCAAAATTACATCGCCAAAATCGTTTGGGCGGTATCTTGTGGATTTTAAAGAACTATCCAGAATTATCCGACGGCCAAGTCGCACGTTTAATGCGCAGCACGAACCCAACCGTCGCATCTGTGCGCAATAAAACACATGCGTCATATTCGGTCATTCAAATCCAAAGTCCGATTGTTTTGGGTCTTGTTTCTGAATCTGCAATTCATGACGCCGTTGCAAAAGCCCAAAAGATGGCCAGCAAGCCTGCAAAGAAAAGCAAGAAA
>JAGBGA010000044.1 GCA_017936185.1 Alphaproteobacteria bacterium
ACTACCTGTCTAGGATATGCACATTTGACTTAGTCAAAGTTTGGATATTCCAAATTCAACTGTCTGCACATCCCTTCTTGAATTTTTGATGAGCTGCTTTTATTCACAATGTTTGCGTGTTTCACAAGAACCTGTTTCATACCGTTTGTTCCGTAAACCGCAGAATTTCAGGGGTTGAGTTTCTTTTTTGTTTGTTGTCTCAACTTGAAAGCCCGCTTAGTATGCGCTCAAACTTTCGAAAAGTCAAGCGGAATTTCAAAAATAATTTTCAAAAAATTTAAAAAAACTTTAAAAGCGCCGGAAATCCGCGGAATTTATTCAAAAAAAATTTTTTATTTTTTTATTTTTTACCCTATAAATTGATTCGGTTTCATCCAAAAAAACTGATTCGTTACGTCAACCGAATCGTTAAAAACGATATGCAAACCCCACTTTTACCACAGGATAAAACTTAAAATCAGACAATTTACGATTCGCGTCGCGCGTGGCGCGCGCAATGTCTGCGTCCAGTTGCGGTATTGGTACCGGCAACCAAGTCTGGGCCAGTGTATTATATACATATAATTGTTCCTGGGGGATATCCAGCGCCAGTTTTGCCGGACGCGACGCCAAGACAAGCCCCATGTCTATATATAAAGAAAAACCACAAAACAGATTGATATCAAACCCAGTGCCAACATATGGCCCGTGATAATTCCAATCAATTGTCGCCGCCCCACCAAAATTATTGCCATTATAGTAATAGTGGTCGCCCGCCAGATAAAAATAAAATCGACTGGACGGCGCCTGGGCAATTTCGCCAAAGATATCGGCATCCAATTGCATACCGCCCCACGCATAACCGCCGGTCAGGCGCCACGCACCTGCGAACGGGTAATAATCCAGCAACACTGATGCGTGCCACGCATCCAGTTTGCCATTATCGATTTTAACACCGTCGCCAACATCGATACCGTCGCGCATAATCGAATCAATTGCCGAATCGATTGCGGATTTTAATGGGTCTGTACTGGCAAAACCGACACGCGCACCAAAATGTGATGCCCAATAATTATCCCAACCAGAATTATAATACCCAACGCCGACATGCATGCCACCGGTCAAAGACGCACCAACGCCAACCTGGGCCCCATGTGGGAACGTGGTGTTGGCCAAGGACGGCGCACAAATCACACACAATACAAATGCGGTCAGATATTTCTTCATACGCCAACTATACCCCAATACAGCCCAGGCATACAACGGGCATGAATTCCGCACAAATAAAGACCCGCCAATTGGCGGGTGATTTTAGAACCGATACATAAATCCGACTTTGACCATTGGATAATATTTAATATCGTCTAATTCAGATTGCGCATCAGACAATGTTTCATCAACAATTCCATTTACAACGGATTCCAGTTCTGTATTTTCAACAGGCTTCCACGCGCCACCCTGTTGCATTTCCAGACCTGTGAACGGAACGTTTAAACTCAGTTCTGCCGCACGATTGGTCAACACAACACCGGCATCAACATAAATCTTGAATCCTGCAAACAGACCGATATCGAATCCTGTACCAATATATGGCCCACGATAATCCCAGTCTAATTCGGCCTTGCCATGTACAGAATTGCCGGTATAGCGGAAATTATCCCCCATTAATTCAAATTCATATGTTCCGCCGTCCAGTTCGTTTATCGTACCTGCGACCGCGGCAGATGCCGACATTTCACCCATATAATAACCACCCGTCAGGCGCCATCCGCCCAAGAACCACATGTCGCCAAATGGATAAAAGTCAACCATGGCCGCCATGTGTTTCGCATCAAATTTGCCGTCGTTTATCGTCAGGCTATCGCCAATATCAATTCCATCATCAACAACGGAATCAATTGCATTATTAATCAACGACTTTACAGGACGCGTCGTTGCAAAATCAAAACGCACACCAAAACGTTTTGCCCAGAAAGAATCAAAGTTCTTGTTCGCATACCCAACAAATCCGTTCAGACCAGATGTCGCAGATACCCCAACACCAAATTGTAACCCATGCGGGAATTTAATTTTTTCCGCATGTTTGGCCGCCGCACGTTCTGGCTTTTCGGTGGCAATCGTATCTTTGAATTCTTGTTCTAATTCGGCTTTGACTTCTTCTTTTAAGTCTTGGGTTGATTGTTCAACAGGCACCGCATCATCCGCCACAGATTCCACAGGTGCAACTTCTTCGGCAAATGCAGGTGCACTGATAATTCCCAATAATGCAAATAAAGATATCTTTTTCATCTTGTCCCCCAGGTTAATATGAATATGTTCTTATTATAACGTGATGACGGGTAAAAAAACAACAACAAAAACCTGTTTTATTAAGGAATTTTTTGTGATATAATACTAGGTATGAAAACCAAGATATTTGTTTTTTCGTCCCTGCTGTGTTTATGCGGGGCGTTAAATGCCCATGCATCGGAATGCATGGGTGATGGATGTGATGCGGAACCATTGGTGTTCGAAGAATTCGAATGGGTCCAAGAATCTGAAAAACCAACCGCAATTGTTGTGGCAACGCCAACGCAAACATGGCTTGACACCGACCCGGTGGCGGCCAAGATGCCGGACTTGTCGGTGGTAAATATCCCAATGCGCAATACAGATGTCAAAGTATTGACAATTAAACCAGTCCCCGAAGATACACGACCAAAGCTGTGGGATGGGGTGAATGGCGAATATGCCGGACATGACGGAACCAAGACGGTCGACTGGAAAAACGGTGTGCCAATTTGGGACGAATCGATTAACAGTTATCGATATAAAGATTTCAGTGACTGGTTCTTGCAAGACACACCAGAAATTTATCTTCGTGATGCCGATACAGGTGCGGATGAAGTCAACCCAATTGATTTGTATAACAAGAATATGACAGATGCCGCCGAAACACGCGCACGTGTTGAAGAACTGTTGGCGCCACGCAAACCATCAGATAACTTGTGGTTTGAAAATATGGTCACACCACGCGATGAATATGTTGCGCAAGACATGACAGAAGTTGTCACAGAAACATTTGGCGAAATAATCGCTGATGATGGTTGCCCATTTCAAACCGAAACAGAATGCGAAATTTGGCGCCGCAAACCAATTGTTCGCGAATCGGTTTCACCACGAAGCGCAAAACTTCGCGATGCAAATATGAATGATTTCTTGCATGCCGCCGATTGCAACAAACATATAACGGCAAACGACCCAGTAGCGGCCCCATTGTTGGACAGATACAAGATGTTAATGCGTTCGGCCCAAGCATGTTGCACCGATGGGATGGCATATGCATTAAAGCAAGCCGGGGCAAGCGATGGCCTTGTATATAAATTCTTGGCCGACGATGCGAACTTTTATGGTTTTGGGGCGCGTTGCTTGATGATGACGGATTACGAACTTGATACAAAGTATCCGAACACTGCGACGGCGGTTGTTGCGGCCGACGTACGAAACGGATGTCTTTGCCGCGGACGCCAATGGTTCAAGGCAATGTTGGCACCATTTGAACAGGCATACAGTGCGATGCCCGAATTCAAGGACGCACAGTTTAACTATACATACAAGGACGGACTGCAAAGGCAAATAACGGTATCGGTGAATAACGATGTTCAGAATGTGTTAAATCAGTTGGCACAGTGTCCGTAAAAATTCCCCCGATTGGGGGTTTTATTTTGCTTTTATTGACCTGGATTCTGGGGTCGGGGGCCAGGATGACACCACTTCGTGGTGCAGGCAAGACTGTTTTTAATTTTTGTATTCTTGAAATATTGTCACATCAAACAAAAGTTTGCTTTATGTCCATGTCTCAAGAAGTTGCTACTTACTCTTCACCCTGTCATTCTGGGGCTTGACCCCAGAATCCAGGTCATGTATCATATACAGCATGACAAAAAGTCAAAAGTACTATTACGTATACATTTTAACAAACAAGCAAAATGGCACGCTTTATATAGGTGTAACTAATAACTTGTCGCGGCGTGTGTATGAACATAAAACGTGTGCAATACCGGGTTTTTCTGCAAAATACAAAACCGACAAACTTGTTTATTTTGAACGCTTTGAAGACATAAACGAAGCGATAAAACACGAAAAACGCATGAAACACTGGCTTCGAAACTGGAAAAAAGACTTGATTGAAAAATATAATCCTGAATGGCGCGACCTGTACAATGAATTAAATATGTTGCTATGACCTGGATCCTGGGGTCAAGCCCCAGGATGACAGGGTGAAGAGTAAGAGTGTATTCTTGGATTTTTTTACCACCCTGGCTTGCGCCCCCCATAGAGGGGAACTTTTTTATTTGCATTCATGACCTGGATCCTGGGGTC
>JAGBGA010000045.1 GCA_017936185.1 Alphaproteobacteria bacterium
GCGCTGGTATATCATAATCCTTTGGTCGGGGGTCCGAATCCCTCCGCTGCTACCAGAATAAATAAACGACCCATTGGGTCGTTTTTTTATTCTGTGCGTCGGGGTGGTGAAGGACACCCAGATGGGGGTCCGACCCGCAGGCAAAAGGCAGACGGGAGTATGCCGGTTCCCCGAAGTTTTAACGAAGGGGGATTTGCCCAGGGGAATGAAGCGCAGCGGAATCAATCCCTCCGCTGCTACCAGAATTCAAACCGGGTTTATCCCGGTTTTAATTTTGGTTAGTAAAGGACGATAAGGACCCCCAGGGTCCGGAGTGTCAGTTGGTGAAAACGAGTGTGAACGAAGTTTGAACCTTTGGATACAAAAACACCGCCCAGTTGGGCGGTGGGGATTATCGTTGTTTATAGTTATCGCAAAAATGTGATGCCATATATGCGAATTTTATCATTTCTGTTTGATTGGTATCATCTGCCCCCACAGTAATCTGTTGCCCCATATTGTTGATATATTTATAAACTTGGGTTTTGCCAATCGTTGGCGCATAGGACACATGGGTTGTTGTTTCGCAATCTATGCGATGTGGGGCAACCATTTCCAACGGCAGTGAAACTATTTCCATAGGCATTCTGGTTGCGCATATTTCACAGTTTTCAGCACAACCACGACAAGTGACTTTCTTTGAAAAATCCAGTTCGTTAGGGATGTTGTCTGAAACACCACATCTGCCATAACATAATTTATTTTTTTGTGTAAATGACATTTTGCGTTCCTTTATTTTGTCTTTTAGCAAAAGAATATCACAAATATCGTGTTTGTCAATGTTTTTACAAAATGTGGTGTTTGTGTATTTAATCTGATTAACGTTTATGGACAATTTTACATATACTGGACATATAAACACCGCCCGAATGGGCGGTGGGGATTATCGTGTGTTTTGCTTTTCTTTGTTAAATGCAGACAGGATTTCTGTGGCATTATGATGCATATGTTGATAGATGGCGCGAGACGATGAGTTTTCTCCTATTTGAATCCAGCCACGGGGGTATTTTTCAAACTGTTTGGTTTTTGGATTGTATGAAATAAACGTGCTGTAATATATTGCTATTAAATCATACGGATCGTCATCTTCATCAATCTGAGACGAATGATTAGGTTGGTGGGTGTATGTTCCCCCAGTGTATACTGTGGACATGCCGGCGATAAATGCCAATTTACGACCATTGAAATCTGGGTGTGATTCTAATAAGTGTTTTATGTTGGATAGTGCTTCTACTCCGATAACTTCTTGGTAGTCTGGATTGTGGTAAAAATGGCATAAGTACAAATGTCCCCAACGCACATTTAACATTTGTTTAACCATTTGTGGTGTTAGATCTGTGATTTCATAAGATTTAGTTGTTGGTTCAACTGGTACTGCAGTTTTGTTTACAGTAGGCGTTGTTGTCTGTGGACGGTTTTGAACATTTTTCAACTGCCAATTTTTTATAGATTCCAATATGTTCAAAATCTGTTCTGCCCTTTGTGGGGATGGTTTGTTGTCGGGGGGTAGATAGTTCCAATTAATTTTTTGCCGCCAAAGTTCTATTTGTTTTATAACATCATACATCTGGGGTGTGTTTTTAATGTGTGTTGATATCATAAATGGATGCCGATAACGAAATCTGTCATGGCATGCTTTGTGGCTGTATTTTATGTTTGATAAGGTCAGTTGTCTAAATAAATCATCAGGGCATTTTGAACGAAATTCTTGGTAGGTATCTTGGTCCATATAAATATGTACATAACGATTGTTCTGTTTTGACATGTTTGACTCTTTGAATCTTTTACATAAGTTTTATAGCATAAAATTGCAGATTTGCAAGTGTTTTGGCAGATTTCTGCGGGGTGCGTGTGGGAAAATATTTTGTGCGCTGGTATATCATAACCCTTTGGTCGGGGGTCCGGGGCGTCAGTTGGTGAAAACGAGTGTTAACGAAGTTTGAATCTTTGGATACAAAAACACCGCCCGGTTGGGCGGTAAAGAAACAAGGGAAAAACACCCAGGCCTGTGTCACATCTTTGCAGACGGTAACTTGACTTTGTTATCGTGTTTTTTTACGCAAAGTTGCAAGTTGGTTCTTGATTATTTCTGATTGATTTAAACCGCGTTTTTCAGCCATGTCAATTAACTTGAAAAACAATGGTTCGCGCAGACGAGTAAATAAAGCAACGGGATTTACACTTGGACGATCAAACGCACGACCAACATTGTGTTTGGTCTTGGTGTAAATTATACCTGTTTCATCTTTTATGGATATAGTGCCTTCCTTGATATACCAATCGTCATAGTCTATATCCCATTCTTCGCCACCATGCGGTGCAAAAATATCCATACGTAAATCATTTGTTTCGAAGGTATATTTTGTAAGATTTTCTGTCCTGTGTTTTGATGCGTGGAATGTTGGGTCGTTGATAATAGTTTTTGCAATATCATAAACCTGACTGATTTTATATTTCGTTGAATTTTTTTCCATAATGTTTGCCTTTTTATTTTGATATATAAGTTTTATAGCATAAATATACGGATTTGCAAGTGGGGGCGGGATACAGGTATAAAGAAACAGTGGGGCGGTGATTGGGGGTTTTGTACTGTTGACTTTTTTTTAAATATTCAGAATAATAGCGGTGATTACAACGGAAAGGATTTTGTTATGTGGAAATTTTTGTTGCCTTTGATTGCATTGTTCCCAATGGGGGCGGTTGCAAATCCTGCGTGCCCGGTTTGCACAATTGCAGTGGGGGTTGGACTTGATATCGCACGACGTTTGGGGGTGCCAGACAGTGTTGTCGGCCTTTGGGCGGGCGCGTTGTTGACTTTGTTGGGGTATTGGTTCTTGAAATTTATGGACAAGAAAAATTGGCATTTTCGTGGGCGTAATACAATTGTTATTTTGGCGTCGGTCGCAATGATTGGTTTTGTGTATCTGGGGACTGTTAAGTATAACCCGGTTTCTATATGTGGACTTTTTGCAATGGACCCGGTTTTGTTCGGCGCAATTTGTGGTATGTTAATATTTGTCTTGACCGGAAAATTGTATCAATGGATGAAAAATAAAAATGGTGGGCATGCACACTTTCCATTTGAAAAAGTGGTTTTGCCACTTGTTGCATTGGCGTTGGCCAGTTGGGCAATGATGATTTGTTTTTAATAAAAGGGTGTAAAAAAAATGAAAAAAATCGAATCTGTTCAAGAATTTGTTGAAAAACTTGATGCGGCAAAAAAAGTTAATCCAAAAGATTTATCAAGTGACCAAGACTTGACAATTGGTATCATGAATTTAATATCAATCGAAGAACATTTGATGTTTTCGGGCGCCAAGACAGGTAAAACAGAATTTTATGACCTTATTAACGAAGTGCGCGAAATGCGTAAAAACGCAATGTTGAAAATTATTCCATCATACGAAGGTGAAGTTTGGTGTATTTCAAAACACTTGCTGGCCGCGTCTATGCGTGTATTCGAAGTGGGTACCAAAGCACTTGCCGCCGGTGACAAGCAAACGGCCTATGACCTTTTTGACCAATCTTATGGTCTTTATTCTATGTTCTGGGGGTTGAATATGGGACTGTTAACCGGCGAAAAGAAAGACGAAAAGACGTCAAAAAAATCTGTCCCTGCAAAAAACAAAGATGTCCAAATTGCAACGCCCATTGCAAAGTCACAAGAAAAGGGCAGCGGCAAGGTTTCAAAATTAAAAAATTGGGTAAAAAATGCAGTAAATTGTTGTATAGAATAAAAATCCCCCAATATGGGGATTTTTTATCGCAGCGTTGTATACTTTATTCTTGATTTTTACACACCGTTCATTATAATTGTAAAAGTTTTATTGCCCTAATAGTCTAGTGGTAAAACACGTCCTTGGTAAGGACGAGTCGCAAGTCCGATTCTTGCTTAGGGCACCATCCGCTTTCGCTTAC
>JAGBGA010000046.1 GCA_017936185.1 Alphaproteobacteria bacterium
AGCGTGCAAGACGTGTCGCCATGGCAATGTCACTTTCGGCGCCGGTTGTAATTTTGTCCGCACCAAAGAATACTTCTTCGGCACAGCGACCGGCCATCGCAATTGACAGATTTGCGCGGACTTCGGCCAGGGTCATCGAAACCTTGTCATCAATCGGCAAATGTTGAACCATGCCAAGTGCACGACCACGCGGGATAATTGTTGCCTTGTGAATTGGGTCGGTGATATCCGCGTACATAAGGCTGACAAAGGCGTGCCCTGCTTCGTGATATGCGGTTAATTTGATGTCTTGGGGGCGCATTTTGCGAATTTTACGTGGCCCCATTATGATTTTATCGCGGGCTTCTTCGATGTCGTCAGGCGCGATTTCTGAACGACCGTTGCGTACCGCGTGCAAGGCCGCTTCGTTCAAAAGATTTTCCAAATCTGCACCAGAAAAGCCGGTTGTGCCGCGCGCAATATCTTGCAAATTTACATCAGATGCAATTTTTACTTTTTTGGCGTATAAATCTAAAATTTCACGACGGCCAGACATGTCGGGTAATTCAATATAGACTTGACGGTCAAAACGACCCGGACGCAACAAGGCCGCATCAAGCATGTCAACGCGGTTTGTCGCACCAATAACAATAATGCCGGTATCGTTCGCAAAACCGTCCATTTCAATCAATAATTGATTCAATGTTTGTTCGCGGTCTTGGTCATTGTATGAATGGGTTGAACGCTTTTGCCCGATGGCGTCAATTTCATCAATGAACAATATACATGGGGCGTTACGCTTTGCCATTTCGAAAATTTCTTTTATCTTGGCAACACCAAGACCAACAATAATCCCGGAAAAATCAGAACCAGATGCCGCAAAAAACGGAACGTCCGCTTCGCCGGCAATTGCGCGCGCCAATAATGTTTTACCCGTCCCAGGTTGCCCAGACAGCAATACACCACGCGGAACGCGTGCGCCCAACGATTTGTATTTGTCTTTGTTCTTTAAAAAGTCAACGATTTCAGATAATTCTTGCTTTTCAGAATCAATGCCTGCGACGTCGGCAAATGTCGTTTTCGGTTTGCCAGTTGCAATCTTGGTCGGGTTTTGACCAATTAATGAACGACTGATACCGCCGGCGCCACCACGACGAAATCCACGAAATATCCAAAATATAAACAATATTGTTAATAACAATGGGGCAAATGTCGCAATGCTTTCAAACAAACCGCGGGATGTGTCAATCGTTATCGCAGTCCCAGATTCAGATAATTTTGCCAACATTTCTGGGTCATATGTAATTGTTGCGGTATACTTGGTACCATCGGCCAGTGTGCCCGTCGCATCGTTGCCATTTATTACCATGGTCTTGATTTCAGGCGCACGACGAAGAACATCGGAAAATGACAATTCAACCGGCTTTGACGGTGCGGAAATGTTTGACGCGCCTGGTAATGTCGCGGTGCCACCAATTAAAAACATACGCCCCATTACCAATACCAACATTATGCCAAAAAATATCAAATATTTTGTGGCACCGTCACGTGGGTTGTGTTTGTTTTTATTGTTTGGTTTGTGCAAGTTTTTTAAGCCGTTTAAGTTTTTCATTTTTCTTCCTGATACTTGTTTTTGATCCTTCGGGGACAATTAAAATTTGGCCATGGAAACGCCGAATCGTACAATGCCCCAATGTAAATTTACAATCGTCGTGCAGTTTACTTAGTGCAAAATTTAACGAATTCAAGCGCGGCTGATATTCGCCCCCCCCAATTGTTTGAATTAATATGCCAAGAAACTTTAAACCAATATGGGGCGGTACGTCAAACAGAAAAGAATCTGGAAATAACGCATAGTCGTCATAAAGAACACCACGCACGCGTTCAGATACGTCCATTTCAAGCGCATCACGCGCACGACCAAGATTATTTATCGCCAATAAAATACGGTCGTCCGTAATTCCCAACATGTCAGATAACAAATGACGATTCTTGCGAATTTTTACGCGGGTGTAATTTTCGTCGTCATTCATTTCGTCGTGAAAATACTTTATGCCGTTGGCGTCACAATATTTTACCAATTCTGAACGATAAACGTCCAATAATGGGCGGATTATCTTTACGCCGTCACGATATGATACACTGCGGATTGAAGAAAGGCCGTAAACCCCACTGCCCCGCGCAAGATTCATTAAAAATGTTTCGATTTTATCGTCGGCCTGGTGCGCAATCGCCAATGCGTCGATATTATTTTCACGACAAAATTCAGTCATGAATTTATAGCGCGCGTTGCGGGCGGCCGCTTCCAACCCGGTGGATGGCTTTTCCCCGGTCCAATGAAAAATATGATACGGGACACCAAGTTCTTGACACATGGTGGCGACATAAGACGCTTCGTCATCGGCCGCAGAACGCAAGTGATGGTGGACATGCAATACCGTTACGTCCATGCCCGACCGAACCAGCCAATGCAATAAACAAACGGAATCGACACCGCCACTGACCGCGACGGCCAAGCGTTGCCCAGAATACGAATGAATAAAATCAGAAAACTTTTCGTTCATTGTTGTGTTATTTTATGATATAATTTTCAAAAATAAAGGAAAAAGAAATATGTCAAAGACTTTGAAATCAATCGCGGTATATTGCGGCCATCAAATGGGCACAGACCCACAATTTAAACGTGACGCACGTGCCGTTGGACGAATGTTGGCAAAAAATGGTATTCGAATGGTCTTTGGCGGTGGTGATGTTGGATTAATGGGAACCGTCGCAACGGCGTGTCTTGAAAATGGGGGCGAAGTTATTGGCGTTTCAACCGATGATGTTATCGCAATGCAAGAACCGGCACACCCAGAAATAGATGTGCAAGTTGTTGGTGGCGTTAATGAACGAAAACAAATTATGTTCGATGAATCTGATGCGTTTATTATATTGCCGGGTGGGGTTGGAACACTGAATGAATTAACCGACATTATGACAATGCAACAAATCGGCGAAACAAGCAAGCCTTTGTTCTTTTTGAACAGCAATGGTTTTTGGAATCCGTTGGCACGATTGATAAAACACATGAAAAAGTACGGCTTTGTCGTAAATATCGAATCATACAATATGCACAATGCAGATACAGTGACAGAATTAAAAAAACAGATATTAAAATACTGACAAAAAAATCCCCAAAGTGGGGATTTTATATTTCAAAAACTTTGTCGCGTGATGTGGCACCACGAAGTAACTTAATACTGGTTTTCGGTACGCCATAGTGTTCGGCCAGCATTTTTATTACGTCGGCCGTTGCACGACCATCGGTCGGTGCGGTTGTTGTGTGTACGCGCACAACACCGTCGGGTTGGACTTCAACCCGATTTAATTTTGCACGTGGAATAACACGAACGTTTATTTTCATGCCACAATTTCCGAAATCATATCTTGAAATGCAGTCGTCTTGTCACCCGCAACAAGATGAAGATGAAAATGAAATACAGATTGACGAACAAATGGGGCGTTCGCACCGGCATTCGCCAAACAATTAAATTCACATTCAATCCCAAGCTTTTCCGCGGTCTTGGTAAAACATTCCCAAAAACCAGTAACCTGGTCAGCGGTTGCGTTCTTGGTAAAATCAAGAATGTTTTTATATTCGCCCTTTGGTATAACCAGAACATGGGTCGAAAACATCGGGTTTACATCATAAAATGAAAGCGCGTGTTCATTTTCGTAAACCTTGTTTGCCGGAATTTCACCGCGAATTATTTTCGCAAATACATTGTTTTTATCGTACATATTTTTATTCCCCTTGTTTTTCTGATACAGCATATTAAAATACGGACTTGAAATCAATCTTTTTTAGACTATATCTGTCTTACAGGTTTTATAACAAGGAGATTTATTAATGTTCAAACCTTTACATAACTATGTCTTAATCGAAAGAATTGAAGAAGAAAATAAAACCGCCGGTGGAATTATTATCCCAGATAACGCGCGCGAAAAACCATCGCGTGGACGCGTCGTCGCAACAGGCGATGGGATTTACAGTGGTGAAAAATTGTTGCCGTTGACCGTTAAGACGGGGGATGTCATACTGTTCGCAAAATGGGCGTCGTCTGTTAATGAAGTCAAAATTAATGGCAAAGATTATGTTTTAATCAAAGAATCAGATATCTTGGGAATACTGGAATAACAAAGGAATGAAATATGGCAAAAGATATTGTTTTTGATACAGATAAATTGGCGGCCGGTGTTGATAAACTGGCAAACGCAGTAAAAATTACAATGGGTCCAAAAGGACGTACCGTCGTTATTGAAAAATCTTATGGGGCGCCGGTCGCAACAAAAGACGGCGTGACCGTTGCCAAGGCAGTATCACTGAAAGACCCAGCCGAAAATATTGGCGCACGCATGGTTCAAGAAGTCGCAAAAAAAGCCGGTGATGATGCAGGTGACGGCACAACAACGGCAACGGTGTTGGCACAAAAGTTAATCCGCGAAGGACGTCGCGTCATTGCCGCAGGAATGAATCCAATGGACGTTAAACGCGGTATCGATATGGCGGTAAATGTCGTTGTCGCAGATATCGATGCACACGCACGACCAGTGAAAGACAGCGCAGAAATCGCCCAGGTCGCAACAATTTCTGCAAACAGTGATGCGGATATTGGTGAAAAAATCGCAAACGCAATGGAACGCGTCGGAAAAGAAGGTGTTATTACTGTCGAAGAAGCAAAAGGACTTGATACAGAAATTGACGTCGTCGAAGGTATGCAATTCGACCAAGGATTTATGTCGCCATACTTTGTAACAAACAGTGAAAAAATGCTGGCGGAACTGGATGGGGCACAAATCTTGATTTCAGAAAAGAAAATTACAGGATTACAGGCGTTGTTACCAATCCTTGAACCAATTGTACAGTCGGGCAAACCATTGTTGATTATTGCAGAAGATATTGAATCAGAA
>JAGBGA010000047.1 GCA_017936185.1 Alphaproteobacteria bacterium
AGCTGGTCGCAAGATAAGATATCCCCATGAGTTCAGTTCTAGACTAGGACATTGATAGGCTGTGTGTGTAAGTCCGGTGACGGATTTAGCTTAACAGTACTAATCGAACCATTGACTTTTTATCTTATCGTCTTGACTTTTAAAAGTTTTGACGGTATGCTTGAAGAGAACGTTTAAGAATGATTCTTGGAATCAAATATGATGTTCAGCTGGATTTATTCTGGTGATTATTGAGCGGGAGCCACCCTCTGTTCCATTCCGAACCAGACAGGGAAACCCCGTATCGCCGATGGTACTTTGGCTTAAGCCACGGAAGAGTAGGTCGTCGCCAGAGTAAATCCAGTTATCGATATAAAAACCGAATTTAACCGCCCACGTGGCGGTTTTTTATTGCCTGTATTGCATATATTTTACAAAACGCGTGGAAAAAAAGGGCATATAATGTACGCAAAAGAACTTAATCGATATCAAGAAGGTGAAAACAAGGTTATTCTTGATGCGGTTTATGATGATGGACGTTTCGTTGAATATCGCATTATCACCCACCAAAGATTATTCCCAGGTGCTACCGGCATGCGCCATACATGTTCATTTCATACATCGTATAAAAATGCCACCGCGGTATTTGATGCCCAGCGTAAAAACATAATATACAATCGTCCATGTTGCGCAATCCAAGAAAAAAGAAATCAAGAAACAAAAGATAAAAAAAATGAAAAACAATAATACGAAGTTTGATAAACGTTTAATGGTTAATTTGTCCAAAGCAACAACAGCCCTTGTTACGACAAGTGCTTTATTGGCAACGCCTGTGTTGTTGACGCCAGATTTGCAAGATTATTTAATGGCGACAGGTTTAATTGCAATGTTGTGCGTTGGTATACCATATGCATCAAATGGATATAAAGATTTGAAATCTGTTGGTCGCAAATATGTTGATTTGTATGATAACACAGCCAACAATATCCGTAATATTACATGTAAAAAAACCAAGATGAAATAATTTGTTATGGGGCGTTCGATGGGAAAACAAACATCATACAAGAAAAACTTATCTGATATTGCCAAGGGTGTCACAGGTTGGACATTTGTAACAGGTTGCATGTCTGGGCCGCTTTTATTATTTGTACCCCGGCAAGAATTTCTTGAAAACACAATACTTATCGTTATGGCGACAGGTTTTCTGGCGCCACTGACATATTCTGTATCAAGCGGCAAGAACATAGGTAAAGAATACATAAAAACATTCGATTATTTGCGTAACAAGCTTTGCCAAGCGCGCACCCAAGATAACAAAATAAACACAAAATAATTTAACTTTGGCGTCTTACCCCCCCCGGCAACTTTGCCAGCGCCAGTAAACAGAACCCGAAAAAAAGCCCCCATTCAACGGGGCTTTTTTCATCTGTGGCATGATAAACTTTGGTAACGTGCCATTGTGTGATTGTAACAACTGGCTTGCAATAGGTTCGGTTTTATGATATCTTTAACACAGCACAGCATGACTGTGTTGGGGCGTCGAAACCCTGAACTTTTGGTGTCCGTGGGGACAATAAAAACCTCCAATCTTAAATTGGTTGGAGGGGCGCTGAATATATTGAATAGGCCCGCTATTATCCAGAAGTTATAGTTTCGAACCTCCAACCACTTTCGTGCAAAAGTGGTTTTTTGTTTTGGTGGCACGATGGCGCGGCATTCCCATCTGCAAATTGCGCAAAGACACACATCGTGTCACCATCATGTAAACAACCAAAATGGGAAGGGGGGGAAATGAAAAAGTTTTTATTTATTATACTTGCGATTGTTTTTCCAAGCGCGTCGTTTTCTGATGTTGCATCAACAGACTATGTTGACAAACAACTTTTCATTGCCACCGCCGATACAGCCGGTCTTGTGCGCGTTGATGAAGATTTGGATCCAACAAGTAAAAATCCAGTAGAAAACCGAGCGGTGGCTGAAATTGTTCAAATGTTATATGCCTCTCTTTATGGCATGCAGGAAGCTATAAACAAAAGTTATTCTTGTTCGCAAGAATGTGCGGACGCTGATTGTACTTATATGGAATGGGTGTGTGAGGGAGTTTCGTCAGATGAACGTGCGTACAATACATTGGTTATGATTGATGATAATGGCGCTGTTGTGTCTGCAACGGTTGTTTATAATGGTAATGGGGCATTTATATCTGAAGTGTCGATAGATGG
>JAGBGA010000048.1 GCA_017936185.1 Alphaproteobacteria bacterium
CACGCGCCCCAGGTCTTTATTCCGACGCTAATGCAAGGGTCATCACACCCCATCATGGCAACACACCACGACACAATTATTTTAACAAATAACATGAATAAATGCAAACATAAAAAATCCCCCAACCGGGGGAATTTTTTTACGATAATTTATGAATTACCAATCCACTGCGCAACTTTGGTTCAAACCAAGTCGTCTTTGGTGGCATGATATTCCCGGTATCTGCAATATCAATAATTTGACGCATCGTAACCGGATAAAGCGCAAACGCCGCAACCATTTCACCACTGTCTACGCGTTTTTGCAATTCGCCAAGTCCACGAATTCCACCAACAAAGTCGATACGCTTGGACGTACGCAAATCGCCAAGATTCAAAATCTTGTCAAACACCAAATTCGACAGCACCGTTACATCCAATACACCAATCGGATCGTTATCGTCATATGTACCTGGCTTTGCGGTCAATGAATACCATTTACCATCCAAATACATACCAAAGTTATGAAGTGCATTTGGCTTGTAAATATCGGCGCCCATTTCCACAACATCAAACGATTCGGACAACTTGCCCAAGAATTCGTCTGCCGTCAATCCATTCAAATCGCGCACAACGCGGTTATAGTCAATAATTTTCAATTGGCTTTCTGGGAAAATCACCGCCAAGAAAAAGTTATATTCTTCATCACCTGTATGATTTGGATTTGCCGCGCGTTTTTCTGCACCAACCAATGCCGCCGCCGCCGTACGATGGTGACCGTCTGCAACATAAAGGGCCGGAATTTCTGCAAATATTTCTGTAATACGTGCATTTACCGCCGCATCACGAATCGCCCAGAACGTGTGTCCAAAGCCATCTTCGGCAACAAAGTCATATTCTGGTTCTTGATTTTTCACAATATTTTCGACGATTTGATTCATTTCATCGACATCGGGATATGCAAAGAACACCGGTTCAATATTTGCATTTTGTATACGAACATGAATCATGCGGTCTTCTTCTTTGTCTTTACGTGTTAATTCATGCTTTTTAATTTTACCGGTCATATAGTCATCAACATTTGCTGCCGCGACCAATCCATATTGTGTACGTCCATCCATTGTTTGTGCATATACATAATACATTTCTGTTTCATCTTGCACCAACCATCCGCGTTCTTGCCACAATTGAAAATTTTCAACGGCTTTGTCATATACCGGTTGGGAATGTTCATCGGCAATTGGGTCAAAATCGATTTCCGGCTTGATAATATGCAACAGTGATTTTTCCCCTGCTTCGGCCTTGGCTTCGACAGAATTCAGCACGTCATACGGACGCGACGCCACTTCGGCGGCCAAATCTTTTGGTGGTCTGACGCCTGCGAATGGTTTAATTTTCATGTAATCTCCTTTTTACATATGGGTTTCAAAACAAGACGTATGAATTATATCGGCAAAAACCCAAAAGGCAACAACAAAAAGACTTGACTTTTTTTATTTTTTGTACTATATTACAAACAGCAAAGGAGAATAACATGACAAAAAAAGAAATCTTAGAAAACGCAAAAAAAGTTATTACCGACACATTACGCGGTACTGCATATGGTGTGATATTAACAAGTGCGGCAATTTCCGCAACTGGCCTTGTCGGGCATTATGCAAAATTTCTAAATGCTGAAAATATAAAAGACTATTCTTTAACACATCGTTTTGAAACAATGTATTGTTTTGACGTACCAACAGAACATCAATATTACCATGAACAAAAATGCAATTACCAACACATCGGGCAACACAACTGCTATAAACAAAAATATTATATTGCCAACGCATACTTAACATACCTGTTAATCGCAGGTGGCGCGGCACTTGGCGCAACAACGGGTGGGATTAAATCAATCATTAATCAAACACGTCAAAATAAACATACGGTATAACTATAAACCTAATTTATTCGATTGATACTTGTACCCCAATTCCCACGCCCTTTTTACACCTTGTGATTCTGGCGCACCATTATCCTTCTTTGACAATAAATCCGCAGCCGCAGACGTAACATCACGACCGAACGCAGATATTTTTTGAACCATACCGAACAAAAAGTGCCCTGACCAATCAAAGGTTGCAAATTTACCATCCAATATCACCCCATTTGTATGCACATCAGAAGCTTCTTGTCCTTGGAATTTACAATATTTTACTATATCTTGCTTGTTTTTAATATCATAGTCCCCACCTGTCGCAGATTCCCACGCATGATTAAGCGAATACCAAGGGGTATTTTTATGCTCGTCCGCCATACCAGAAACAATATTTGTAATATCATAATCCGGACACAAAAAGGAATTGTTATAAATCCCGCGCAAATCCCCCTTTTCCAAATCCATAAACATATCATTTGTCCATGTATGATAGTTCTTTAATGGTTCTATTTTATAATCACCATCAATATATTCTACCAACCATACCCGCGTGTTATTATCACTTTCATTCGACGCATGATTAATTGTACCATCGGACTTTCTGTAATCGTCCGCCAACACCACATCAAGCACTGAATACATCATTTTGTCTTTTACCTTTCCAACATATGTTCCAGGATCTACAAAATTTTTGGTTCTTTTTAAAAACCTATTTTGATTTTCTATCAGCGTAGAAATAAACACATTACATCCATTTTCTGCCCATCCTGTCCCAGAAAACAACCATGGCATGCATGTAAAAACTGCACCAACATAGTTTTTTTCACCACACCAAGTATAAGGGTAACCTTTCTCATCGGCACCTCCTTTACACACTTGTTTTGGATATTTGCACGAAAAACTGGAAGTCCTGTCTATATGATGAAAAGAATGTGACATAGTAACACAACGTGATGTTAATTCTGCAATACTTGCAACCCCATCATTACTAACCAAAAATTCACCAATCCCCGAAAAGTCGGTCTTGTCTGTCTTTGAACAGTTATGAAACATCGCTTCATAAGTATCTGCAAGCGCCCGATATGACCAAACAATTGGTTTCTTATAAGAATTACAATGCCTTTCAGTAATCCCACTAATCTGCTTCAGCATATTTGCAGGTTTAAGTTCTGGCCTTTTTTCACCAGAATACGGCGCTTCGCCAAAACATGGCATCAAGAACAAGCAAAAAAAAACACAAAACAATCATTTTTTTCATATTACTGTAATGCCTCCTGACATTTATCCGATATTTCCGATGCACGTTTCAGCGTTTTTATTTGTGTCGCATTAAACACCAAGGCGACACCACTGGCCACAGTTGTCCCACCCGCCAAAACATTTGCCGCCGTATTAAGATTTTTTTCTTTTGCCTTACCCGCATCTGTATCGTTGGCGCGCACACCGCCTGAATTTGCAACTGCACTGGTTATTGTTCCAACCACCCCCAATCCGGCACCAATACCACTGGACACAGTTGCACCGGTTGACTTTTTATTAATACTTGTAACATCAACCATTGACCATTCTTCACATGCACGATATATATTTTCCGCGCGTTGAACATCTGGATTTATACTTCCCAACGATACACGCGCCTGTCCCAGCGCATTTGACAATTCCTTAACCGCCCCAAGACATGAATCAACCCACACCTTTAAATCACCGTCAATACGATTGGTTCCCGCAATTGCCACCCCTGCAATATTTGTAGCCGTTGCTGCCGCCAATGTTCCTGTTCTTACATTCCCCAACACAACAGATTTTTTGTTTAACCTTTCAAGTTCTGCTTTCTTGGCTTCGATATCTGCATTTGTAACAACTTGCGCATCTTGCGCATCATCCTGCACTTCCCAAAAATCGGTAACGTCTGGCGCAGTAACATCAATATATTCAAATTTCGATGAATCTTGCCCCACCGCAGCCATACGCAATTCTTCCAAATCATCGGCAATTTCAGACGCCAATTTTTCTGCTTCACTGTCAACCCCAGATTTTGCGATACCGGCCCCAAGCCCACCCCCAGCAGCGACCGTTCCAACCGCTGTAACCGCCGTATTAATACCCGCCATTGTTTTCATACGGTTTAATTCATCACTTATTCCAACGCACGCACTACGAAGATTTTCTATTGCGACGTTCAATTCTGCTGTATTCGCATTCACAGCACCCACCACACAACAAAATAATAAAGCAACCTGTATTTTTCTTATCATTTCAAAAACCTTGCAGATATTATATCACAAAAGAATCCCAACACGAAAGACTTTTTACATATCTTCAAGTATTGCGATTCCCGGCAACGTGCGCCCTTCTATAAATTCCAAGAACGCGCCACCACCGGTTGAAACATATGTAATATCATCTTTGACCCCGCACGCTTCCAATGCAGCGACCGTATCGCCCCCCCCGACAATACTTTCCAACTTTCCGGCCCGCGTCTGTTCGGCGATTGCATTTGCCAACGCGAACGAACCATACGACCATGTTGGCATCCATTCTGCCATTCCGACCGTACCATTCCAAATAACCGTCTTGGCTTTTTTTATTTCTGCCACATCACGTTCGGTTGTTTTTATCCCCGCATCAATAATAACGTCATCATCTTGGATTTGTGTAAAGTCTTTATTTTCACGCACCGCATCGCGTTCAAAGACCTTGGCCACACCTTTATCAAGTGGCAACAGCACCCGACAGTTATTTTCACGTGCATATTCCAATATTTCCAACGCCGTTTCTTTTTGATCGGCTTCATAAAGCGAATTTCCAACCCGCCCCCCCATCGCAAAGTTAAACGTCGTTCCCAACGCACCACCAATAATCAGTGTATCTGACAACTTTGCCAACGCTTTCAGCACGCCGATTTTTGTTGAAACCTTGCTTCCTGCGACGATTGACACCAATGGTCGCGCTGGATTTTCCATTACTGCATTTAAATGTTCAATTTCCGATGCCAACAGTATCCCTGCATACGACGGCAATATTTCTGCGACGCCAACGGTACTGGCATGTGCGCGATGCGACACCGCGAACGCATCATTCACGAACAAGTCAAATCCACGCGCCAATTGCGCCGAAAAAGCCGGGTCATTTTTTTCTTCTCCTGGGTAAAATCGCACATTTTCCAACATCACCAAGTCGCCATCACGCATATCACCCAAGAATTCTTTATCAAGACAATCTGGAATCAATCTTATTCCCAAATATTTTGCGATTGGCGCCAAAGTATATTCCATATTACGCACACCTTTTGGTCGCCCACGATGCGCCACAATAACGACACGCGCCCCCGCATTACACAGCATTTTTATCGTCGGCATACTTTGTTCGATACGAAATGCGTCTGTAATTTCACCATCAACAATTTGGACATTAAAGTCATCACGCAACAACACATATTTTCCACGAACATCCACCCCATTAATCGTACGAATTTTCATTTTTAATCCTTTCCTTTATCGGTCCAAAGCTTTTTCGATAATGACAATTTATACCATATTTATCAATTGCCTGTAAATGGGTTTTTGTTGGATACCCTGCATTTTTATCCCACCCATATTGTGGAAATTGTTTTGCCAAATCCGCCATAATTCTGTCACGTGTTTCTTTGGCAACGATTGACGCCGCGGCGATTGAAATTGATTTTGCATCCCCTTTGACGACGGGCGCGCCATGCAAATCGTGCGGCAACCTGTTCCCGTCTACAAGGCAAAATTGCGCCACATACTTTAATTTTTTCACTGCACGCGTCATTGCCAACATTGACGCCCAAAGAATATTCATTTCATCAATTTCCGTTGGACTGGATTCTGCGACGGCCCATATAGTATTTTTTGTTATCCATTCATATGCCACCGCCCGTTGATGTGGTGTCATTTGTTTTGAATCGCGAATAACAACCGGTATTTCAACATTTCGATTTGGGAACACGACCGCCGCCGCCACCACCGGCCCACAAAGTGGACCGCGCCCTGCTTCATCAACGCCGGCAACCAATTCGACCCCCGACGCATTTTCAAGACAAAAGTCTGGAACATCCTTTTTCATACGTTTCAGCATAGCACCCAAACACCCGAAAATTCAAACACTTTTTATTTGACAAAACACATTTTTGCAATAATAATTCATCCCACTATGAAAGACAAGAAACCAACTTTTAATTACTATGATGGCTTTATAATCGCATACGTTATTTTGAACGGTTTTGCAGTTGGCAACACGATAAAGACAACCACCCACATGATTAACAATGGATACGACAACACAACAATGATTTGTTTATTATTGTGGTTGGGGTTAACGGCCCACACCGCCAGACGCATATACCAAACAGAACGCGACAAAAAGAATAACGAAAACAATCAAAAGCAGCGTTAAAAATCCCCCACGCCCCACAAAAAATATCAGCTTCGCAGACTTTTTTATATGCACAAAATGCGTTTGTGTCAACAAATATAAAAAAGACAATATTTTCATGTTTTTAGTTACAAAAAAAATATCATTGTGATAAAATATCATAATAATGGAAGGGAATATTATGAAGCGCTTGTTTGTTATATCCTTGTTAATCGCAAGTTTTGTGGGTGAAACTGCTTTTTCGGCCACCCGTCCGGCATCGCCACGTGGACGCACGACAACGTCAAATACGACGACATCGGCACCGGCGGTATCGGCGCGCGCGGCGGTTGGGACGCGTACGGCACCGCGCACCGGCACAAAACAAACCACACAAAAAGTTGCCGCACGAAGTGCAACGCCAACCACCAAGACGCCCGGCGTTGTGGCACGTGCCGCCACTACGCAAAAGGTTATTAGCACCGGTACCAAGGTTGCAACCGCAACAAAAAACACGACCGTAAATGACGAATGTAAAGCAAAATACTATGGTTGTATGGATTCTTTTTGTATGCTGGACAATGCGACTGGTGGGCGCTGTTTGTGCAGTAATCGCAACCAAGAATTAAGCGCGATATTGGCGGAAATTGAAAAACTTGACCAACGTTCATATCAAATGGCGACATTTGGGGTTGAAAAAATTGAAATGGGCGAAAATGCCGAAGATATCATTGCAAACGCAAACAAGGTTACACAGTCTATACTTAATGATGGCGAAGATTCCAAGAAACCTGTGCGTAAAAAACTTGATTTATCGGCATGGAATACTGAAATAGAAGAAGTTGAAGAAGATATATTTGGCACAACGGAAATTTCGCTGGTTGATGGCAAAGAAGGCGATGCGTTATATCGTGCGGCATCTGAACTTTGTATTGCCCAGGTTCCCGAATGCGCGTCTGATTTAAGTATGTTACAATTGATGTATGCCCAAGCAGTAAAATCTGATTGTACGGCATTTGAAAACAGCTTGAAACAACAAAAGAACACCAGCCAGCAAAAGCTTTATGCGGCGGAATCTGCGCTTCGCAGTGCGGCCTTGGAACAGTATGAAAACGCGAATAAATACGACCTGGGACAATGCACAGTGGAATTCAAAAAATGCATGCAAACAACCGCTGGTTGTGGCGATGATTTTTCCGCATGTGCAACAATTGCCGGCATCGACAACAGTGCCAGTACACGTAAATCAACATCTGGCAAAACAAAAAACTTTAAAATCAAAGGCGAAATCACAGATATTGAAATTTCTGCATCAACATATGACGCATTGATGGCAAAAAAGCCAATTTGTGAAAACATAACAAAGTCTTGTGTCAAGGTTGCCGGGCAAGTATGGGATACATTTTTACGCGAAGTTGCCCCCCAGGTAAAAAATGCCGAATTAATTGCAGAAAACAATGCAAGACAAGAATGTATTGGAAATATTTCTTCGTGTTTTCAAAAGGCATGTAAAGACAACATCGACCCAAAAGACCCAGATGGTTCGTACGATATGTGTTTAACGCACCCTGGCACGATGTTAAATTTGTGCAAGGTACCCCTTAACACCTGTGGCATTGATTCATCAAGTGAAACCAAAGCGTCTGAAAACCCCATATGGGATTATGTGTTGGCGCGCCTTGCTGCTATGCGTGTCGATGCTTGTACGACCGCTGTCAAAGACTGTCTGACAGATGAAAATGTTTGTGGCGATGATTATACACAATGTATCGGACTTGATACAGACACCATTATACGTATGTGTCCATATGACAAACTGGTCGCGTGCCAACAAAAATATGGCGAAACCGATATCCATGGACAAAATATCTATAACAATATCACCAGCCTTATTCAAGGTATACTACTTAATATCGATAATAATTTCCTGACAGAATGCCAAAACGCCGCTGACCAGGCTATGATTAAAGTCTGCGGGTCTAATACCGATTGTAATGTCGCGGCTGTTAGCGATGGTATTGGCGCCCGCACATTGGAATACAAGATTTGCGGATATAAAGCCGATGAAAACGGCAATATAGTCGGAATTGATTACGACGCGTGTCGTACAGATATCGCGCAAATAACAGACTATGAATTGGGGCGCGTTCGTAATTCCAAAGATGGCGCATTGGGGGCGGTCGAACCGTTAAGTGGTGTGCTTAATGGGGTGATTTATTA
>JAGBGA010000049.1 GCA_017936185.1 Alphaproteobacteria bacterium
ATTTTTCTGGAAATTTTTTTGCCAGAAAATCTGCATTACTTTTGCGCATGGCGTCGGTTGATAATACCGTATCGTTTATGCAAAACAATGGCGGATTTATTCGTTCGATTCCTTCGGCCACTGCGTCAACACAGTACATCGAAGAATTTTTACATGAACGATAAAATATCAAATTGTAAAGAAAATGTTTGCGTTGCTTGAAACGGCGCGTACGGCGCAAAACGGCACGTTTGTGTACAAAATCGTACATACTGAACACCCAACGTTGCATTTCCCAAGATGTGCGGAATTTGTTTCGAATTTGCGCATCGAAATCACGTATCAATAACGGGTGATTTCGGCACGCAATCATCGACGACTTTATGTATGGGTCAACATTGTGCGACGGAATATAACAAAGATATTTCTTTTTCAGACCGAATATAGTTCGTATTTTATGTAATGCAACAAGTATGGTTTTTCTGTAATCAGTTGATATGCGTTCCAAATCGAATCCAACATTTTTTATATGTCTGTGTTTTAAATACCAAACAATTGCGCGACCACGTTTATCAAAAAAGAAATCGGGCTTTAAGGGACGGTTGAATAACATATCGTCGTTCGATAATAAAAAGTGTTCCGATAAACCAGGAATATTCATCAAGCACATCTCAATCGACACAGAATTAAATGTTGGCTGCGATTCTTTGGGCATTATTGTTTCTTGGGGGATGACGGTTATCTTTGGATTTGAAGTATCCAGCCATGATGGCACTTGGCCAAATCCAGTAATCAGATAAATATGATTAATCCATGGCACGTATTTTTCGGCACTGCGAAGTGCATACTTTAATTCATCGTTATCGCGCCAACGCGCATCGACCGCAGAATCCGCATTTACGATAACTTTTCCTTTGACTTCTTGCAGCCAATGATTTTTTGTTTTGCGCCATTCGGAATCGTTGCCATCAACCCACATATAAACCAAATCAATTTTATCAACCATATTCAATTTCCTTGTTAATAATTTTTTATCACGTTGCCATAATATTCACGATACAAATCAAATGTAAAAAACTTTTTCACAGACATATCCCATGGTTTTATTTTTCCGGCGTAATGCAACATGACAGGTTGACGCATGTCACGATATTGCTGTAAATCCATTGTCTTTAAAAAGCTGTACCCGCCACCAACAATTGCATTAAATTTACGTGACATTGACTTTATGCGTCCCGCGCACACAGAATTTAACATGTCTTGATCGGGATATCGGGTTTGATGGTTTTCGGCCCAACGTATCATTTCAGAATATTTATTTTCACGACGTATTTGTTCAATATTCATCAACAGAAAGCCACTGTTTATATATGTTGGACTGTCAAAACAACCGGCCAATAAATTTTCGCCCATATCGAATTCGTTTGCTTCACGTAAATCGCGCACAAAAAGCGTGTCTACGTCGGCATAAATTATGCGATTTATATTGTCGGGCAACAAACGTGGCAACATGCAACGCCACCATATTGCATGCGCCCAGCGCCCACAATGCGCGTTGTCATAATCTTGATTTGGTTCAAGAAATATCAAATTTCCATTTTTACAGCGCGTTGATACAAATTGACGCATTTTATCTTGGTGATTTTTTTCAATATCTGTCACACAGTATATGTCATATTTGCATCCGGGCGAATTCTTTAACAATGATAATATTGCTGTCAGTGCCAATGGGATATATCGTTCGTTAAAACAAAATGCGACATTTATTTTTTTATTATATTTTTCGTGCGTTATATCCAATGAAAACTTTGGGAATGTTGCCATGGATACAAAGTTCTTTTTTGCGACTTTGTTTGGGATAAACAGGTCTATTATATGAAGCGCCGCGCGCTTTAACTTAAGATAGAATGAAAAAAGTGTGTGCATGACAACCTCGATATATTGTTATTGTAACATGTTATATAAATATACGTGTTGGTGCAATGTTTTTATGAATAAAATCCTTGTGTATGATAAAATTTAGAATAAACTTTATGAAAAAGGATGAAAAAATGCGTTTGTTTATTTCTTTGTTCGTGGCGATGTGTGCTTTGACCGCATGCAACAGTGTTTATGTACAACCAAATTCACTTGATAAAGATGCGCTGTTCTTTGCCCAGCGTGGCGGATACACAATGCGTCGCAGCGTCAAGGAAGCAATGCAAGAACGCGGATATAATGTGGTTGTTGGTACAGCAGACACAAGTAAACATTTTGACGATGGTGATGAATCAAATATCGATATCGATACGGATGTTGTGCCAAAAAATGCAAAGTATATTGTTAGAACATATGAACGTAAAGACTTTATTCGTCCGGTATGGTGTATGTTTAATGGCTTTTGGTGGTGGAACTTTAATGTTTCGATTGCCGACCAAGAAACCGGTCACGAAATCATGACATGGCGTGGACGCGGTTGCGCAAACAGTTCAATCAGAAAACTGAACAAGATACTTGATAAAATGGAAAAGCCGTCGTTATAGTTGTGCGATGCGCCCTGCCCCCTTTTGGGATGGACGGACGCGTTGCCTTTACAAGGATGACAACGGTGTTTCAAGAATAAAAAACATAAAACAGTGGTGCCTGCACCACGAAGTTTTAACGAAGTTGTGCCCGCACCACGAAGTTTCAACGAAGTTGTGCCTGCACCACGAAGTTTTAACGAAGTGGTGTCATTCTGGGGCTTGACCCCAGAATCCAGGTTAATAGAATCCTTTGTCACTCCTGCAAAGGCAGGAGTGGGTCTTGAAAATCATATTATCGCATTGCTTTATTACCGCCCGCGGTGCGGGCACTGTATGGTCCCTATCCCTGCCTTCGCAGGGATGACAAGACGAAGATTAAGCAGCAGGGCCCAACCCCAAAATCAACGCCATAATTGCAAATAAAAAATCCCCCAATCGGGGGATTTGTGATTAATTAATTCCGACATTCATTTGGTCGCCAAAGTCGCCAATTTCTTGACCGCCGACCGTACATTTTATGTCTTCAAAGCCACTTTTTTCTTGGTTCTTTTTTACAACGTGACTGGTTATCAACCCACCGGCCGTACCCAATACTACACCCGCAATAGAATCCGATGCAAGGCGTGCGGTATTAAACTTGCCGTCTTTGTTTTTCCACACAGACTTATCACCAAAGCCACCTTCGATTTTTTCAAGTGTGCTGAATTTTGATTTAAATTCTTGCACTTTTTTCGCGCGTATTTGCTCTTCGGCTGCTTTGCGCGCGTTTTCGATGGCACATTCGTCCGGATTTAAAGCCTGTAACATTTTATAATATGTATCGAATGTTTCTTTTTCTGGGTTTAATCCGTTGCAATGCGCATTAATAACTTCGATTTGTGTTATGATGTTTTGTTTATCTTTACAATCAATCTGCCATTTACTGATAAAGGCCAACTTGGTGGGGTCGCATTTATATGTTTCGGTTACAACCGGTTGGTCTGTTGATTCATCGTCGTCTGGTGTTGTAACACTTCTGCCATCGTCGCCGTCACCGCCCGGTGCTTCACATGTGCCACGGCCACCTGCGGCGATTTTAAAAGTGCCACCATTTTTACATTTGCATTTGTCTGTTTTGGAATCATATGTTGCTTCTTGGATTCTAAGGTAACAACATGCTCTTCCTTCTTCGGTTGAACGGCTTCCAAGACATCTTTCAAATGAAGATTCAGAATCATCATCTTCTTCTTGAACAACAGAGGCATTTTTTTCACATTTGTCATAACCCATTCCGTACGTTGATGGTCCTTTTGGTGTGTGACCTTCTTGGCAAAGTTGGATAGTATATACATATTCCCCATTTGGGCATCCGCGACAACATGTTTTTGCGTTTTCAAACTGTGTTCCGTTTGGACAGCTTTGGCTCACGTCCCAACTCTTTGATGCTTCGCATTTATTGGCCAGTTCGCTTATTTTGTCTGTTTCTATCTTGCAAACCTTTTCGTTCTTATCATTTTTTTTATTGTAATAATATTTACCATCATATTTTTCCCAATTACTTATTTTGTTTGTATAGTAACTATAATCGCCGTATTTTGTGATTAATTCTTTACCCGCCAAATTATCGCATTCTGAAATATCACCATCACCGCCAGCACTTTCCCATTCGTTTGATGTATTTATACCAAGGTTATAGTGGCGCACACACTTCCATTTAGACCAACCTTTTGGTTCTGCTCGGTCCATATATGGGTGTCCAATAATTTGTATATATGTTGCGTTATCACAACCATTCGTGTTCTTTAATTCCCCACAATAAAAAGAAGTACCCGAATTTTTATATTTTGTGTCCAGATACAGAAAGTTATCACCATCTTGGTTGCCATTTACTATGTTGTCAGCAATATCTTCGTACACACAATATGTTTTTGCCCCCCAAGAATTGGATAATGTCACAAAACACGCCAGTGTCAAAAATGGTAAAAACAACAGTTTTTTCATGGATTTCCCTCTCTTTCTTTTGTGCCGAATCTAAACCACCGTTTGGATTCGGCATAAAATAACAAAAAATACATTTGGAAAAAGTCCAGAAATATGATAAAATGTGACGTAAAGATTAAGGAAAATTTCGCCGAATCCAAACGGTGGTTTGGAACCGGCATTGAAAGAACCAAGGAGAGCCCCTTATGAAAAAACTGTTGTTTTTACCAATTCTGACACTGGCATGTTTTGCGACATTATCCAATTCTTGGGGGGCAACATATAATTGCAGCTATGTAAAAAATTCTGAGCTTGCTAATGACGAAGATGGTAATAACTTCTTGTATCTTAATACCGCAGATATGAACTCCAACCAATCGTTTTTTTGTGGCGAAAAGGGAGATACAGGCTGTAACCACGCACAATACATAAGAATTATTGGCACGCCATATATGGATGGGAATAACGCAACTGGTTTTCATGCATTTAGATGTAATCATAGAGTAAAAGGTAACCCCCTTGACAAACGCGCATGGCAACACAATACAGACGTAGAAGATATACTCACGTGCAGTGATATTGATGGTAAAACCCTTATAGCAACCCTTGACGGTATGAATTATTACACAGACACGCCCGATAATTGGCAAAAATACAATGATACTACATGGTACAGCAAAAAATGGGTGTCCCACAGAGATTTTGACGGTCTTTGCAGAATAGAGAGCGAATCGGCCAATGAAGAAAATCCCCCTGTTGTTCCGGAAGAATCTTCATTGGAAAAATGTCTTAAAAACCGTAGAACCAAAGAAGGAATAGCATGTTGTTACCTTAGCAGCAGTGTAGCAAAATATAATTTCCAAACACAAAAATGCGAATGTAAAAATGGTGGCACTTTTGAAATCGCCACAAATGGCCGGGGTGGCACATGTAAAGTATCGGGCGGTGATGGCGACGATGGCAGTACACCACCAGACGGCGATGAATCAACATCCCAGCCGGTTGTAACCGAAACATATAAATGCGACCCCACCAAGTTGGCCTTTATCAGTAAATG
>JAGBGA010000003.1 GCA_017936185.1 Alphaproteobacteria bacterium
CAAGCACTCTACCAGACTGAGCTACACCCCGAAACGACACCAATTATAACAGGCTTTTTTTAAAATGCAAATTTTTATTTTAATTTTATGCTTGTTTGATTTCGTTAACTTTTCTATTATATATACATATGAAAAAAATAATATGCATCTTGGCCACTGTAATCCCATGCGTATTTACCGCAAATGCGGCAACACGTGACGCCCAGTTAACAAACACAACCGGGTATAATTACAATTACATGTATCCATACTTGAATAACCAAATGCGCACAAACTTGAACCCAGGCGTCACAACGTCCCAGTCTTTAAGCCCCATAAACACCGTTGTCAAAACAACAAAATTGGCCGGCGAACGACGTGTCGTCCCGCGCCAAACTGCACGCGCCGCCACAAACACAAACGCAAGACGTGTTGTCGCGCGTCCAAACATATCGCAACCCGCACGCGCCACAGTATCGCCAAACAATAATTCACGCCGCGTCGTCGCACGAAGCGGCATGACCCAAGGCGCAAACATGCGCGCGCCTTCACGCACACAAAACATCCGCGGCACCGAACGTGTTGCATCAAACACAAACTATACCGCCACAACGCAACGCGTTTCATCGGCACGATGTCTGGCCGACTATACAGATTGTATGAATCAGTATTGCGAACGTAAAAACACTGCATACAACAAATGTTATTGCAGTGCAAAGTTATCGCAAATCGACGCCGAATATCAAAATTCAATCAATAATCTAATCAACCAATTGTTAACAGTCCAAAGCACAAACAGATGGTCAGACGAAGAAATGCACGAATATTGGATGGACACAATTGGTAAATACAGTGGCGAAAATTCTTGGATAAACCTGGATAATTCATTGAACATTGATTGGGCGGGCATGGAAAGTCGCGTTCGCGGTCAAAACGCATTCACAACCGGTCACGAATATTGTGTCCAGCACTTGCGCGGCTGCAGCTATATGGCATCTAACCTGCGCGATGCATACCGGTCCCAGATTTCACGCGACTGTAACGCATACGAAGAATCACTTCAAAAAATTAAAAATGCAGCAGAAAGTATCATAGAGGCATACAAATGAAACCAATAATGGGTATTGAATATGGTCGTGGCGCAACCGCCACAATAACAAACCAAGGGCCGGCACTTGGTCCAATTGCGATTCGCAAAATGTTTCCACATGCACCATGGACATCGGTAATTCCGGCCCCATTTAACTTGGCCGAATGTATGGCCGACCGATTTGGTGAAAACGCAAAAATCCAAGAAAAAATATATAATTCCACCCCACGCGAATCGCACATTATGGTTGGCGGCGACCATTCTGTAAATTTTGGGCATTTTGCATCTATTGCGGATCAATTTCCCGACGAAGACATTTGCCTTGTGTATATTGACGCCCACCTTGACATGCATACACCCGAATCTTCCCGGGCCCAGGCATCTGGGGCCCCGCATGGCACAAACGTTCGCGCTTTATTGGGCGATGGCGATTCGCGCTGGCATGCATTACAGAATAAAAAAATCGCATTAAAGCCTGAAAACCTGTTTTACATTGCATCCCGGTCATACGAACCCGCAGAAATCGAAAACGTACATAAAAATAATATATACATCAAGTATGCACACGAAATAAAAAGCGAATCGGACATAAACAACATTATCAATGAAATTCGCGAAAAAATTGGCAATCGTCGTTTTGTTGTATCTTTGGACTTTGACGCCATTGACCCATCGTTTTTCTGTGATGTTTTGGTACCCGAATCCAATGGAATTCACATTGATATTGCGCGCAAACTGGTCCACAGTTTTCGCGATGCATACAGCTTTGAATTTGTTGAATATTCGCCAACCGGCGACATGGCCAGTGCACAAATCGTTCAAGAATTAATTGACATTGTTGCAAACCAATAAAATTAACGCTGATGCGGGTATATTTTATCAATAAAATTTGCCAATGCCTTGTCATCATCATATGCGGCAATTAACGACACCAAACCCATTGCGCGTTCTGTATCATCCGCATCAAAGTTATTCTTGGTTTGCGCCAATGTTTTTTGTACCGCCGCCAAATCAAAGTTTATAATCTGTCTGTAAAGTTTTCGCGCACGATATGACATTGTGCCATAACTTGTACGAAATGTTTCACCCCAGTCAATACGGCGTCCGCCACGACGATTTCGATTAACATCTTCGTCTTTGGTGGTAAAGAAAATTTCATTCTGGTTTTCACGTTTTGGTATATTATCAACCACATCACCGCCCCATGCACACAGCATATACTTTTCATAAATCAACGACGCCATATAAATTTTGTTATTATCCCGCGGTTCGGCATGCGATGCCAAAAAAGCAGTTGATATTTCAAACCAAGGTCCATGCCCACCACGATAAAGGTCCCAAATTCTGTCGTCGTAATAAAGTTTCAACGCATATTGCGCATTTATTTCCGGAAACGATAATTTACAGACCAAGCCCACACCGCCTTGCCATGGCCGCCCCACCCCCGCCAAGGGTCCACGCGATTCCAACACACATGGCGTATTAAACAAATCCCCCAATTGCGGCAATTCATAAAAAGTATCTGTATCAACCTGTAAAAAACGGTAATTTTTATCGATTAAAAAATCTTCAAGTCGCTGTCTAAATTTATACGTAACATCCCCCAACGCATCACGCGATACACGCGCACGCAATTCTGGTGGTAATTCACCAAGATATGGCGACACATCACACCGGTACAGCATATCTTGCAAAATATTTGCGCTGTTTTTCGACACACTGTGCCGGCGAAGATATTTTGTTAACCCCGCATGCTTTACACGCGGCGCCCGCCTTTCTGATGAAGATAAAATTTTATTATTTTCCATCTGGACGAAAGATAACACAAATATGTTTTACGTCAACACTTATTTTAAATATTCTTCACACATTTTATTATGTTTAAAGATATTTCGTGCCAAATCATCACTTATTACATTCCAGTCCCCTGCCCGACCATAAATTGGGCTGCACACGATTGGTGCACAGACATTATTCGTGGATGGTGTACTTTTCGTGCAAGACGCGACGAATATCACCGACCCCAGTATTAACAACATCTTCATTAACTTTTTCCTTTATTTTTATTATTTGCATTTGTTGAAGCGCCGTATCGGACAAGTTTTCACGCAAACACTTTTCATATCCATCATCCACGCCAACACAATAAGTAAAAAAAATGGCGGTCACCCCCGCCAAAACAAAATAAAACCTGTTCATAAAATCCCCCATTTTTACGCACCATTATGGCCAATTTCCGAAGCACCTGAAACATCAACTCGCACATTATTATATCCTTCGATATATCCCCGACATTCCTTGTACATCACTTCCAATAACAATCGGCAATAACAATACACATACACCAATGCGACGCACCCCCTGAATAAATTTTTCAATAATTATATCGCATATTCACAGCAAACCGAATAAAAACCCCGCAATCGCGGGGCTTTTTTATTACTGATTCATAGAACTGAAAAAATCAGAATTTGTTTTGGTTAAACGCAGTTTATCCAACAAGAATTCCATCGCTTCCAATGTTCCCATTGGGTTAATAATGCGACGCAACA
>JAGBGA010000050.1 GCA_017936185.1 Alphaproteobacteria bacterium
CATGCAAGTACTCTACCAGGCTGAGCTACACCCCGACAAACGTCTTTTATATTATATTCAATGTTATAAAATTACAAATACTTTTTTCTGGGAAAAGACGCGTATTGTATATTTTGCACCCAACATATATCATTTTTACGTCCGGACAAAAAAAACTAACATAACAACCAAAAGGAAATAAATATGTCAAAATCCGAAAACAAACAGGGAAAATGCAAAAACTGTGGCAACATGCACGACAAAGAATGTAAAGACAAAAACAAAACGTCAACATGTGACAAATAAAAAATCCCCCATTTTGGGGGATTTTTTTAAAGTTGAATATACATATTTGGGCTTTTTTCCAACTGCTTGATACCATCATCCAACAGTTCGCGATATTCCAAAAACTTCTTTTTATCATCTTTGCCCAAATTGCTGATTGCAGGCAATTTCACCGTCATCGGGTTGACATGCACCCCATCTTTGATAATTTCATAGTGTAAATGTGGCCCTGTTGAATATCCAGTTGAACCAACATATCCAATTGTTTGTCCTTGGCGTACATTTGTTCCAACATTTACCCCCTTGGCGAACTTTGACATATGCGCATAAAGCGTTTCAAACGAACCATTGTGGCGTATTTTTACAAAGTTTCCATGCCCACGATTATAGCTGCGCGCGACAACACGCCCGGCCCCGGCGGCGGGAATTGGTGTCCCGGTCGACGCACGAAAATCGACACCTTTGTGTGCGCGTGTATATCCCAACACCGGATGTTTACGATTTTTTGAAAACTTGCTGGTAATCTTGGCATTATTAATCGGCGTACGCTTCAAAGACTTAATCGCCCCATTTCCATTTTCGTCATAGTATCCGGCACTGCCATCAGCCTTTCTGAACCGATACATTTTTACATTACCACGCAACGCATCAAACGACACCGCCAATACGCGCCCATTATCAATCTTTTTTCCATCTGAAAAGTTTTCTTCATAAAGCACAGAAAACTTTTGTCCCGCGCGCACATCACGTTCAAAGTCCATTTCAAATGCCAACAAATCATAAACATCGGCCAATATTCCCGCCGGAATACCTGCCCTTTGTCCGGCAAGATAAAAACTGTCCCCATCTTGGATTTGTCCAGTTTTGTATACCGCCCGCGTATCACGTTCAATATCAACCGTCTTGCAATCCCACGCGCCCGAATCATTACATGTTAATTCAACCTGGCGCCATGGGGACGGAATAACAACAATCTTGGACACCGGCGCATCATCTGTATTGCGCACAAATTCCAATTTATCCCGATCGGCACGAAGTGTTGTAATTTCTGCTTCTTTCTTCAGCACCGCCGCAATTGCATTCACATCACTGTGTGTCAAACCCTGGGCGGTCAACAATTCAGACAGCGTATCACCCGACGCCACCATAACAACAGACTTGCACTCATTCAATGCAGTATTGCGAATTTGCGCCGGCGTACGCTTGGTCGCGACCAAAAAAATTGCAACCAAACTAAGCAGGACAGCCAACGCCATAACCATACGTGTCAGGTTTGCGGTATTTATAATATCTTTTGCTTTTTTCATAGCACCGATTATAATGGCTTTATGAAAATAAATCAAGCATTCACAATCTTGCAACATGCCGGTGGCATTCGTGCCGCCCGCATAATCACCGAAAAGTACAAGAAAATTTCTTGGATAAAAACGATGTATTTTTCACATCTTTTACGTCGTGGCGTGCCGGTTGCAAAAATCATTCACGAAAAATGGTTTTTTGGCTTAAAGTTTTATACAAACACCCACACACTTGACCCGCGCCCCGACACAGAAACATTGGTTTCATCGGTTATATCTGATTATAATTACGAAAAATTTCCACCACGAATACTTGACCTTGGCACTGGAACCGGATGCATAATATGCGCACTTGTCAAAAACATTCATGGCGCATCGGGTGTTGCAGTGGACAAGTCGCGTCGTGCATTACATGTTGCGCGAAAAAACATCCATCAAATGGACATGACGGACAAAATAAAAACCATACGCACCACATTTGACCGTCCATATAACTTTGGCGAACAGTTTGATGTCATTGTATCAAACCCGCCATACATTGCCAAGAACGACCCCCGCGTAAATGACGCCGCCACACACGACCCATCAATTGCGCTTTACGCCGACGAAAATGGATTAAGCGCATATAAATCAATTGCAAACAACGCAAAGCATTGGTTAAAAGACGACGGCAAACTGTACCTTGAAATCGGCATTGACCAAGCGACCGATATAAAAAACATATTTTTATCCAACGGTTGGAATTTATGCCGAAACGAATACGACCTTGGCGGCATTGAACGCGTATTGATATTTGAAAAGGCCCGCCCATGAAACAATTAACCGACCAAGACATTGCCGGCATGATTAACGAAACCTTTGCCCCCGACGACATTGAAACGCGTCGCGCGGTACGTTCGGCCCTTCATCTATCAACACGTATTCCCCACACACGCCACACCCCACCACTTCATGCGACACTTGATTTGCATCAAATGACCGAAGAAGAATCTTGGAACGCCATCATGGAATTGGCGCAATCTGGCACGCGCACTGCAACAATAATAACCGGGGCCAGTGGCATATTAAAAATAAAGTTCCAACAATGGGCACGTGACAGTTTACTGGCACCATACATCGTGTCGTTTTCCCCAATTAATAACGGCAGTTTTTCTGTAAAATTCAAAAAGAAAAACAATTAATAATATTTTTCATGACTTGGGCCGAATTTTTTGCTATAACCCCAAAAGAACCCAGGGATAAAACATGGCAAAAATACAAACAATATACGACCACATTCGCAGTAATAATATCAAGACTGCGCTGTTGGTAATGCTGTTTCCATTGATATTTATTGGGCTGATATTTCTGTTTACCTGGGCGGTGACCCCACTGTCTGATGCAATAAATACAACCATATCGGTTGCCATTCCGACAATAATTGCATGCATGATATGGATGTTAATTTCATGGGCATTTGGCGATTCTATGATGTTAAGTGCGGCGGGTGCCCACGAAATCACCGCCGACAATCGTGAATATCGCGAAATATTTCGTCGGGTTGAAAATGTTGCATTGGCGGCGGGCCTGCCAACACCACGCGTTTATATAATAGAAGACGATTCGATGAACGCATTTGCGACGGGTCGCACCCCACGCGACGCATCGGTTGCATTAACACGCGGGATAATTAATCGCCTTGACAACCTTGAACTTGACGGTGTAATTGCGCACGAATTGGCCCACATTGGCAATCGCGACATACGTCTTGACATGTTACTTATTACCGGCGTTGGGGTAACGGTTTTCATTGCCGACATTTTGTTACGCAGTATTATATATGGCAACCACACATCATCCGACGACGACAACCGCGGCAATGGCGCATTGGTGATATTAATGGTATGGTTGGCATTTGCTGTATTTAACGTGATAATCACCCCCATTTTACGCATGGCCATATCCCGCAATCGCGAATATGCGGCCGACGCAACCGGCGCACAAATAACCCGCAACCCTGACGCATTGGCATCTGCGCTACGTAAAATCAGCACTGATTCACGTGTTGAATGTCTTGACAAAGTAAAATCCATGTCTGCAATCTGTATTGCATCACCAATGGCGCCCCGCGAATTTGTTGGTGAATTGTTCGCGACACACCCCCCGGTGGCCAAGCGTATTGCACGACTTGAATCGATGAATTTTAAATAACACACAAAGGAAAGGTAACAAAAATGGCAAACTTGCATTTTCACTATGGCGTAATGAGCAGTTCAAAATCCGCCGCCCTTATAATAAACGCATATAACTTTACCAAAAACGGCAATAAAACCGAAGTTATCAAACCATCATTTGACACCCGTTTTTCCAACCAACAAATTGTTTCACGCGTTGGCATGAAATGGCCGGCCATGGCGATGCCAAATCTTGACACATACACCCCAAGTGCCGACACAAAAATTTTGTTGGTTGATGAAGTACAATTCTTTAAGCCATCTGACATTGATAAACTGGTACAGATTGCCGACACGCAAGGCAAAATTGTAATGTGCTATGGATTAATGGTGGACAGCAACCAAGACATATTTCCTGCATCACGCCGTTTAATCGAAGTTGGCGCCAAATTACATCGCATGGAATCGAATTGTCAAATACCGGGCTGCATGAAATTGGCGACCCATCATCTTCGTTTTGATTCTGCGGGCAACGTTATACGCTCAGGCGATCAATTTGCCCTTGGGGACAGCAACTATAAATCCGTATGTCGTTGTCACTATAACCAAATATACAACAACACCGGCAAGACCCGATAACCGCCCCACCCCATGGGGTTCAAATTCTTGGATTTGCAACACAAATTAAAACACCGCCCATCGGCGGTGTTTAAATTTCTTGTTCTGCGTTATTTTCAATCTTGGACTCAGTGTCATTTTCATGCATATCACTTACATCCACAGTATCGTCATAAATATAATAAACAGTATCGCCTAATTTAACCTTAAATTTACGTTCTGAATTTTTATTCATTACCACTTCATTTGTTGTCGCGTTGGCAAAAAAATCTGGTACACCATCACTGTTCACATCAAAATTCAGTGCATGTTCAGTTTTTTTACTGGCACGCAAATATAACACATCATCACCAACATGCATCATATGTCCACATTGTTCAGATTCCCACATTCCCATTGGCGCAAAAGTTCCTTCTGGACACGCCACAATCCCCGCATCTTGGGATTCAGAATAAAGAAATTCACCCCCCACACAATAAGAATTTACAGGACACACAGTACACAATTCTGAATTTTTCGGCAAATAATATCCATTCATACATTTATACACAATATCATCATAAACAGGAACCATTGTAAATTCATTATCATATACGCCTGTTTTTTGATACACACACGCATTTTTAATAACAGTATTTGGCAACAGAAAATCAATATCAACATTTGCAAAGCAATTTGTTGATATTAAAATCACCGACAATAAAAACACACATAATTTATTCAAAAAATCGCATCCTGGCCGGAGTTAATAAAAAAACCAAAATTCAAAATTTGGGGG
>JAGBGA010000051.1 GCA_017936185.1 Alphaproteobacteria bacterium
AATGGGGTGATTTATTGGGAACAAATAAATCCGGATGACGACGGAAAATTCCCTGATATTGACGACTATTTAAAAACGGTCGGTGGCAATAATGTGTCAACATTGCAAAAAGAAAGAATTGCAACAGAATTAAAAACACTTCAGAATACGGTTAATGCAACAATAGAAGCCATTGAATCCGACCCAACGGTGCAATATTGTATGACCGGACGCAAAGTCCAAGGAATGGTTCGCACTGATTCCGACGGCAATCAATTTGACACAATTGGTCGCGACAATAAGCGCTTTCCAAAGCTAACACTTCAAATGCGGAAAATTATTGCAAATTCGGCGCTGAAAAAAGCCAAGGATAATTATTACAAAAAATATGACGAACTTTATGAAAAAATGATGCAAGATTATGCAACAATTGGTGAACGTGTTGCAGAAATTGCAGGGGAAAATGCGCTTGATGTACGACGCGAAATCGCGCGCCAGTCATGCGTTGGTTTTGCCGAAGGGGCCGCGTTGCCAAAGTCAGCCGAACCACCCAAGAATTCGTTTGGTAAAATTATGGGGATGGTTGCGATGCTGGGGATGGCAGTAGCAATGCCTTTGACAGGTGTTGCGACCGTTGCGGCGGGCGCTGCAATTTCAACAAGTGCAATCGTAACAACTGCGGCCATTGGTGCGGCCGGGGTTGGTACGGCGACGATTGGCTTGGCCGGAAACGCAGGGTCAAAATCAGCAAATGGTCAAGACACCCAGGTTAAATTGGATTTAGTGGGCACAAAAAGTGTAAACAATTGGAACTATAAAGAAACAAATACAGCAACTTTTGATTGGGAAACATTAAGATGTCAAAGCTGTGTCCGGATACAACAGTGCACAAAACCAAAGAATCCATTGTTTGGAAACAAGTACTGTGACGCATGGGCAGACCCAATCGAAACCTGTAGAACAATTCAATTCTGATACCAATAAAAAAAATCCCCATTCGGGGATTTTTTTAACATTGTTTTTGATTGTATTCGTGGTTCTTTTTACCGCGCCTTTCCTGGTATATCCCGGTTGGCGCCACATACAACATTAACCAACGGTTAATTCTTTGCCTTTGACATCGATATAAACCGTACTGCCTTCGCCAATTGCGCCCGACAATATCAAATCTGCAATCTTGTCTTCAACCGCCGATGTAATAAGTCGCTTTAATGGGCGCGCACCAAATACCGCATCGTATCCATTGTCACCCAACCACTTTATGGCCTTGTCCGTAATATTCATTTCAATACGCCGTTCGGCCAAGCGTCTTTCCAACCCACGCAATTGAATCCGAACAATACCCGCCATAACATCCTTGCCCAACGCATTAAAGAACAATATTTCATCAATACGATTGATAAATTCTGGTCTGAAGTGCGACTTGACCGCATTCATATCGGGCAAATTACTGGTCATTATTACAATAGTATTTGTAAAGTTCACAACATGCCCCTGACCATCGGTCAAACGCCCATCATCAAGAATCTGTAAAAACACATTAAAGATGTCTGGGTTTGCTTTTTCTATTTCATCAAACAGCAACACTTGATACGGACGTCGACGCACACTTTCCGTCAACGTTCCCCCTTGTTCATATCCGACATATCCGGGGGGACTGCCAATAAGGCGTGAAACCGAATGCGGTTCCATATATTCACTCATATCAATTCGTGTCATGGCGGCATCGTCATTAAACAAGTATTCTGCCAATGCCTTGGCAACTTCGGTTTTTCCAACCCCGGTCGGCCCAAGGAACATAAAGCTGCCCATCGGGCGACGCGGATCAGACAACCCTGCCCGACTGCGTCGAATTGCGCGCGCAATCACCCCCAGCGCATGGTCTTGCCCCACAACGCGTTTACGTAATTCATCTTCGATATTTAACAATTTTGACTGTTCTTCTGCGTTCAATCGGTCGGCCGGGACGCCGGTCCATTTGCTGACCACCGCGGCAATATGTTCCGGAAGAACCGTTTTATATTCGCGTGCATTTTCATTCATTTTGCGAATTTCATCTTCCAATTCTGGTATTTTGCCATATTGCAACGCCGACGCTTTTTCATAGTCGCCATTACGCATTGCGGTTGCCACTTCGGCTTTGGCCGCATCAAGCGCCGCCATTGCATCCGACAATCCACGCATTTTTTGTTGTTCGGCCTGCCATTCGGCGGTTAATGTTTTTGATTCTTCTTCGACACCTTTGATGATATTTTCCAATTCTTTCAAGCGTTTTTTTGATTCTTCATCTTTTTCCTTTTTCAACGCCTGTTGTTCAATTTTCAATTGGACAATATGTCTGTCAACTTCATCCAGTCTATCTGGCTTTGACGCGATTTCGATTCGCACACGTGCGGCCGCTTCGTCAATCAAGTCTATTGCTTTGTCGGGTAAAAATCTGTCTGTGATATATCGATTCGATAATTTCACCGCCGCCACCAATGCAGCATCGGCGATTCGCACCCCATGATGCCCTTCGTACTTTTCCTTTAATCCACGAAGTATCGAAATTGTATCATCAACGGTTGGTTCATCAACATATACAGGTTGAAAGCGTCGTGCCAACGCCGGATCTTTTTCAATATATTGGCGATATTCGTCCAACGTTGTCGCCCCCAAGCAATGCAATTCCCCACGCGCCAACATTGGTTTTAACAAGTTTGCGGCATCCATACTGCCTTCGCCCTTGCCGGCCCCGACCAAGGTATGCAATTCATCAATAAACAATATAATTTTTCCATCGGCATCTTTAACAGCCTTCAATATTGCTTTTAATCGACCTTCAAACTGTCCCCGAAAAGACGCCCCGGCCATCAACGCCCCCATATCAAGTGACAACAATTGCTTGTTCAGCAAATTTTCTGGCACATCACCTGAAATAATACGTGTTGCAAGGCCTTCGACAATTGCCGTTTTTCCCACACCCGGATTACCAATTAAAACCGGATTATTTTTTGTTCGGCGACTTAACACCTGGATACTGCGTCGAATTTCTTCATCGCGTCCGATAACCGGGTCAAGCTTTCCATCCGCGGCCAACTTTGTAAAATCAGTCGTATATTTTTCAATTGCCTGTTTTGGTGTTTCTTGTAAATCATCTGGATTCATATAAAAACTCCTTGAAATTCTTGTACACGATATATAGTGCCACAAATCATTCTTTCAAGACACAGGAACAAATACCATCAACAACTTGCAGCCCCCCAAAAAATATATTACAATCAAAAAAAAGGATGAAAAAAATGCACGATTTCAGCGACCAAGACATCCAACAAATATATAATCATGGCCTAACGCCGAAAATTATTGACCAACAATTAAAGAACTTTATTAACGGCTTTCCATATTCCAACATTTCATCGGCGGCAACAATTGGCAATGGTGTTTTACCAATGCTGTCCCATGACTATGCCGAATACTTTGACGCAAACCGCCACAATTATAATATTGTAAAGTTTGTACCGGCATCTGGCGCGGCGACCCGAATGTTCAAAGACTTGTTTGAATACTTATCAACCAAAGAAATGAACAAAACAACCCAATTGGTTATAGACAACCTGCCAAACTTTGCATTTTATAATGACTTGATGGCAATTTTACCGCAAAACGCGACCACATATGACATCATTGAACATATTGTAACCGAACGCGGTCTTGGGTACGGCAATCGACCAAAGGCACTGATACAATTTCATAAATATCCCGACTTTAATCGCACTTCATTGGAAGAACACTTGGTCGAAGGTGCGCTTTATTCCGAATCGCGTGGGAACGTAAATATTCACTTTACCGTTTCGCCGGAACATCGTTCTGGATTTGAAGAATTGTTATCCAAAGTATTGGCCGAATACGAATCGAAATTTAATGTTAAATACCACATTACAATGTCTGCCCAAAAACCCGAAACAGACACAATTGCGGTAAACCTTGACAACACACCATTTCGAAATCCGGACGGCACATTACTTTTCAGACCGGCGGGCCATGGCACACTTATTGAAAACCTGAACGACATTGACGCCGACATGATATTTATCAAAAACATTGATAACATATGTCCCGACTGTGGCCGCAACGACACCGTATTACATAAAAAATTATTGGCCGGCATGGCAATAAAGACACAACAAGACATATTTAATTACATTCGCGCAATTGATTCTGGGACGGCCAATTTATCGGATGTTCACAAATTTATAACAAATACATTGGGCATACGCAACATTGGCATTTCCAACATATCCAAAATGCGCGATATATTAAACCGCCCACTTCGCATATGCGGAATTATCAAGAACACCGGCGAACCCGGCGGTGGCCCATTCTGGGTACGCGATGAAAACGGTATTGAAACATTACAAATTGTTGAACCTGGCCAAATTGCCCCCGACAACATATCAATACTAAAGAACGGCGAATTTTTCAGTCCAACCGACATCGTATGCATGACCCGCGACATAAATGGCAACGCGTTTAATTTACCCGAATATATCGACCCAAATGCGGGCTTTATATCCGAAAAATCCAAAGACGGCCGCAAATTACGCGCGATGGAACGCCCGGGTCTTTGGAATGGCGCAATGGCCAATTGGAACACGATATTTGTTGAAACGCCACTGACAACATTTACCCCGGTCAAAGTGATAACAGACTTGCTTAACCCGGGTCATATTCAACACTAAATAAAAAATATGAAAAGAATGCTTGACTTTTTTATATTTTTGTTATAAATTTAGCGTCGCTATTAATTAAAGGTTAAGTATTATGCCACGTGTATGTAAAGTTACAGGTAAGAAAACAGAAGTTGGGATGAA
>JAGBGA010000052.1 GCA_017936185.1 Alphaproteobacteria bacterium
GGGATTAGTGGAAGCGATTGACGGTTTGATGTGTATTTGACATACATGAAAACCGGCAATCGCGACAATAACCCACAGAAATTAATTTATTTGTATGGATCTTCGTATTTTTTTGCCAACTCCGCAATATTTTCTGGTGGCCAACCTGGTACATCCATCCCCAGTCCCAATCCCATGGCTTCAAGTTGAACTTTGATTTCGTTCAATGACTTGCGGCCAAAGTTTGGTGTTTTTAACATGTCGGCTTCGGTCTTTTGTACCAATTCGCCCAACCAGTTAATCTTGTCGTTTTTCAAGCAGTTGTTTGCACGAACAGACAATTCAAGTTCGTCAACATGCTTTAACAATTTTGGATCAAATGGCAATGCATCTTTTGCTTTTTCGTCTTCACTTGGGGCGCTTAACTGTGCTGGATCTTCAAAGTTGATAAAGACAACCAATTGATCGGTCAAGATACGTGCAGCAAACGCAATTGCGTCTTCTGGTGAAACAGAACCATTTGTTTTAACAGTCAATTCAAGTTTATCAAAGTCTGTCGATTGACCAACACGTGTTGGGAAAACATCACTTGCCACGTTCAAGATTGGTGAAAAGATAGAATCAACCGGAATAACACCCAATGGCAAACCATCGGCATGTGCAGACGCCGGAACATACCCGCGACCGGTTCCCAATGTGATTTCCATATCAAGATTTGCGCCTTTGTCCAATGTGCAAATTTCGACATCTTTGTTCATAACTTCAACGCCACCGGCGGTTTCAATCATACCTGCGGTAACGACGGCCGGACCTTTGACTTTCAAGTATGCTTTGTGTTGTCCTTCGGTCAAGGCCTTGAAATAAACGCCTTTCAGATTCAAGATAATATCTGTAACATCTTCACGTACGCCAGAAATACTGGAAAATTCGTGTTGAACGCCATCAATTTTGATATAAATCGGTGCACACCCTTGCAAAGAAGACAAAAGAACGCGACGCAATGCGGTTCCCAACGTCAAACCAAAGCCCTTTTCAAGTGGTTCTGCGACCAATGTTGCGATATTTGGATTATGTTCATCTGTCTTGATTGTCAGCTTTTTTGGCTTAATCAAGCTCATCCAGTTTTTTTCAATCATTTATGTTTCCTTTTAGCTTAGTTTATCATTTTCGCCAATCGGCACACGTCCAGAATTCTGTACGCGTGCGGTATTCTATACCAGAATCATTGAAAAGTCAAACATTTAATCGCACAAAAAAATCCCCGCACATGGGGATTTTTCAATAATTTATGCACCACAGTGGCCACATTTTTTTGCCGGCACAACATATCGGTGTGTATATGTACCCATTGGTTGGTACACTGTTACAGGCTGATACACTTGATAGTGGTCAACAACTTCGGTATGTGTTTTTACGCGCACTGGTTCCCCGGCGCGTGCGGCACATGGTTTTACATTTGGTCGCACATCACGACTTGACACAAATCGTTGTCCGCAATTATTTGCCGACGCATTCACACTAAGGTTTTCGACAACCACAACCGTTTCTGTTTCTGTATAAGTATAATCCGATGCGTTTGCGTTACCTGCGACCAATGCAAGTACCAATCCCATCAAAGCAACATTTTTCATTTTAGCACCTTTATTTTAATAATTGTATTCTCGCCCCGAAAATCCCCGAATTTTTTTATCGACTTTTTGGCATCATCAATTGCACACGTTCTGTTTTTTTTGCGAACATCAATCCCATATCAACGGTTGACATACAAGAAGCCGTTTTACAATTTTCATATTTATCGATACCAATCCAGTAATCAGACACAGGCATTAATTCTTTTGTATTTTTATCGCGACAAATGATATTTCCAACAAGTGCCGTTCCAATAATATAATACCGCGGTGATTTTACCAACTGTGCTTTACCTGGAAAGAACTTTTTATCGATTGGCATAATAACGATTGCGACCAATTCGTATTTTTCACCAAAGACCGGGTCATTATCAAATGCAGATTTTACATCATTCATACGTGCCGATCTGATAAACTTTGGTTCGACATCGTATCCCATCAAGTTATCGCGATTCCACATTTTTGTGTCACAGTTATAAATCAAGCAGGCATTTGCACATACCCCCAAAAAATCCCTTGATTTTTTAAATGTAAATTTTTGTTGAAAACCAAGTTTTTTATATTCTTCTGGCGTCATTACACAAATCTTTTATTTTGTACAAATCGTACAATAACACAAAAAACCATGATGTCCAGCAAAAAATCCCCCAATCGGGGGATTGCGAAACAAGATTTACAATTTGTCGACAGTTGTGAGAAAAATATGAAGTTTTTCAATGTGTTTTTTACCGACGGGGGCTTATTAAGTCAATTAGGTCTTTTTTAAAACCTTGTCCGACATGGTCGCCAATATAATAAGAAGACTGTTCGTCTAGGCTGTTTATGTAATACCAATCATAGTCTGCGTTTGGAAAATATTCGTCAAACAGTTCTCTATTTGTTATTGTTCTGTCTAATATTTCTTCTGGTAAATCAGCTAGTGCACCAGTTTTTGGCTTATATTGATTGATATAATGATTATGTTCATGCGATAACGTAGTAATAAAACCATCAAGGCTTGTGTTTTCTTTGTGGTTTAGGCCAAATATGATTCGTGCTTTATCTTGTTCACCAACTGCAGAGTGACTAATTTTTACTTCGGCTGTTATATTACCGCCCTCTAAATTGTTTAGTATTTTTTGGGCAAATCGCTGTTTTCTCTCTAATGAAGCAGTTTCAAAGTTTAATGCGATATCTGTTAGTTCTGAATCTCGTGCTACAATATTTAATATCTTTTCGCGTTTATTTGCAGCAACACGATATAAGTCTTCCAGATAAATATTATTATTAAACATACGAATTGTTTTTTCGCTGGTTTGTGTAGCGGCTTTTGCGAAATCATCGGTTTGTGCCATTGCTTGCTCTTCAAACTGTAACATATCTCGTACTTTTGAAGACAGATTAGGGTCTATATCACTGCCAAATCGCACAATGTCTTTTTCGTAAAATAGTATGCCACCAGTAGTGTGTTCATAGTATGGTATATTATGGTCAGACAATATTTCTTTCATTCCGGCCAGTTGTGGTTTAGTTAATCCATCCATGTGATACACCATGTCATCACCCACAAAACCAACATTCAAACTTTTGCCTAGTTCTGATTGTGTTACGTTATCTAGAGCATTTACAAATTTATATTTACTCTTTGCAGTGATTGTTACAGTTCCATCAGCCTTTCTGATACCGGCGGCCATTTGCCCCTTTGGAATAACAATTGGACCATCTGTGCCACGAATTATTTCCCCCGACGCAATCCGTTCTCGCAATGCGGCACGTTTTGCAAGCTTCTCTCGCAATGCGGCACGTTTTGCCGACAACTGTGCACGAAAGGCGGCATCGGCGGCATCGGCGGCATCATCCGATTTACTCAAACTTGCAATAACATTTGAAACTTTGGTTTTGACCGCGTTAACCGCTTTGTTCAAACTTTGTGCCGTTTTCGGATTAAACCGCAAGAACATTTCACCCGCGGCCTGAACCAAAGTTACCATTTCCAACGCGGTCCCCAATGCGCGCACCCAATGTTCGGGTTCCCAACGACTGAAATCAAAAGCGTTTGCGTTTTCTGCGGCCGACGAAACCGATAATTCGGCACCCGAATTAATTAAATCAACCCAAAAATCGTCTTGTTCGGGAATCAATTCAACCAATCGCGCAATCTCTGTATCGGCCACTTCCAACTGTGCATACGACAAATCACCCTGATTGGCATAATTCTGCATCTTAACAAGGTGCGTGTACACAATATTTTTGGCACATGTCGCATCACGACAATTTGACGATTCAACAAAGAATTTACTTGCAAAACTGTCTATGTAAAGATCAGACCCGGCCGCCATTGTCGTACCAACCGCCGATATTACGTCCAATACCAGCATTACGCCCGCCGGCCCCGTTGCCATCGAAATTGCAACGGTTGCAACCGCACCACCAAC
>JAGBGA010000053.1 GCA_017936185.1 Alphaproteobacteria bacterium
TATATATGTATTGCTTGGTGCATTACATGTACCGGCATATGTACAACTTGTTGGGGATGTTGGCGCACTTCCACCTGTATTACCATGCCCATCATAAGAAACATTGAAAGTATTCGCCGTCCATTGAGCGGTGATTGCGGCGCTTTCGAGACTGTATGCGCCTGTATTTGCGTATGTACATGCAATGCCTGTCGCGCCGGCTGATTTAACCGTATCATCTGCCAGTTTCCAACCACCAAATGAATATCCTGTACGTGTTGTTGCCGCCGGTACACTGAATGTGGTATCATACGTACACTGACCACTGGTTACCGCCGCACCACCGTTTTCGTTCCAGTTTAATGTAATTTTGTTTGCAGTCCATTTTGCATAAAGAGTAACCGTACCATTGTTTGTGGTTGTTAAATTAGATACACTCTCTTTATCCGCATGTGCAACAGAACCAGATGCGCTTGTTGCCCAACCCACAAATGTATAGCCAGGTAAACTGAACGCATTCGCCGTTAAATTCTGGGCGGTGTCATATGTAAAGCTTTGGCTTAACATTGCCCCCGATATGGTCGTTGATGCAGTGTTTGGCCTGTTGCTGTTAAATACAACCGACCAATTATTTGCCTGGCAAACTGGGTTATATGCGCCACTGCCTGATTTAATATTGTAACCTGTGTTACACCCGGTTGTATATTTTGTTGTCTGGCCAATTGTCAAAGAACATGTTGCCTTGTTTCCGGCCGCACAACTGCGTGCCCAACCGGCATACAATGTTGTGTCGTCGGTCGGCGTCCAATTCGTGCCCGACGTTGTCGTCGCGCCCGTTTCGGTTAAATAGCGTGCCGGCATTGTCCCAGATTGCGATGAAGAAATATCTGCGGCATCTGTGCTGTTCAAATAGAACCCGCGGAATGTCCAATCAGTGCGCGTTGGCTTTACATTCTCATCGGTAGAGTAAGTCGTCGAACACGCCGCATCCTTGTACCACGTCGTTACGCCGGTCTTTTTGTAAACTTTTGTAACACTTCCCGCGGTACCACCGTTTGGACTTAATGTAATCACGTTACACTGGGCCGAACAAGAACCACTTACACTGGCCACACCGGCCGTACCGGTTACGTCAAAGCTGGTCGTTCTGTTTGCGCCACCCGATTTACTGTACCCGGTTGTACATGTAATCGTGCACACAGGCTTGTTACCCGTTACACTCTTTAGCGTCGCAGACGACACGCCCGTACCCTTGGTACATGACGCCTCGGTCCAACTTGCCTTCAAGGTCACGTTTGATGTAAATGTTGTGTTTGCCGGCAATCCACCCGCATTTGTAATGCGACGTGTGCTGTCTTGGTAATAACCGTTAAAGACGTATCCCGCACGCGTTGGTATCGCAACACTTGAAATTGTTGTGCCAAAGTTTGTCAAAGACCAACCAGTTGCATATTTTTGATACACTTTACCCGAACCACCCGAACCACCATTGTCATCCAATGTGATGGTATATATTCTTGGCAAACACCCAGGCAAGTTACCAGTTGCAAAGGCCGCAGTGCCATCGTATTCAAACTCTGACGCAGTATTTACACCCCCATATCTGCTGTGCCCGGTTGAACATTCCACAGTGTATGAACACTGGTTGTTGTCGTTTGTGGTTACAGCACTAATCGTGCTGTTTGCGCCGGCCGTCCATGCACATGACGCATATTGTGCGGTCCACTCAGTATCACCGGTTACAGGACATGGGTCGGAAGAAGTTGGGAATTGGCCTGCCGAAGTAATACAGCTTGCCCCCGATTCATTTTTGTATCCTTGGAAAACACTGCCGTTCTTTTTTGGAATTGCAACACTTGTCACTGGGGTTGAACAACTTGAATCGCTGTAATAACTAACACCACCTGTCTTTTTATACAATACAGTTGTACCACCGGTACCGCCATTCAAGCTAAGTGTAATCTTGTTACATTTTGCCGTCCAAGTCGCATACATCTTGGCGGTGTTATCCGAAGTCCATGTTTTATTCGGGAACTCATATGACTCACCGACGGCATATTTTGTGCCACTGGCCGAACCGGCGGCCCATTTGTTGAACGAATAACCAGTAAGGGTAAATCCATTGTCGTCAAGCGTCATGGTTAACGTATCGGCATAGGTGTTTCCGGCGCGAAAACTTTGTGTTTTTGTTGTGTTGGCGGTTGAACCTTCGGCACCGTCACCCCCAGCATACGCCAATGTCGCGTTACGATGGTATACGGCATAATATTGATACGGCGCGTTGATTGCCAATTCGATATTTTTCGAAGGTATTACATCTATCTCGATTAAGTATGTAGCATTATCTTTTGTCGATGTCCACCCCTGTGCAATCCATCCATTGTCATGCTCTTCGGTCAAGGCATACGTCAACACACGTCCCGCCGCCGCCTCTGTACCAGACGTGTTATAGTAATACTGTGTACGGGTGCCGGTTGTTGTGCTGGTTGCGCTTGCACCGTTGTAATATGTAAATGTTACAGGACGCGCCCAAACACCATAAAGTGTTGTATTGCCACTGATTGATACACTTTGTTCATCGGTATATGCAACAGTCGTAGAATTTTCAGACGTCGCCCAACCGGCAAAAGCCCAACCATGCGTTGAAGACACCGGAATATTCGACATGCTTGCAACAGCCTTCAAATTCTGGGCGGTGCCATATGTAAAGGTTTGTGTTCCAAGTGTTGTATTGCCACTTTTGAATGTAACAGTGTATGTCCATTTGGCGACCAGTTCTGTAATTGTCGCAAGGTCAAGACTTGAAACACAAGAATTACCACTTAACCGTCCTGTTTTACCAAGAACTTGACAATCGCCAGAATACCACCCTTCAAAAGTATAGCCGGCACGTGTTGGTGCTGACACACTTACGCAACTTGTGGTGCCGGTGGCATTACAAATCTTGGATGTTGTAACGGACGGGTCGGTATAAAGCCCCACCGGTGTTGTCGTACGATAATAAAGCGCATTTACATCAGACGACAATGTTCCGCCATTTACATTAAGCGTGATTGCGGGATAACATGTATCACCAAACATAGTATAGCCAGATTTACATTCACATGCGTTTGTTGATTGGTTCAATGTTGAATTTGCAATGCTGTTGCAATTTGGACGACAAACCCCAGCCGCAGTATCAAGAAGTGCCGAAGTGTTACACGCCGCGCAGTATGGCGATTTGTTGTTATAGACACCGTCAGTGTTGGTGCATGCGCTGTAAAGGGGACTTTGAAGCGATATAGCATTTTCACATATCACACGATATCCAATTATATTATCCGAACCATTTGGTGAACGGTACGCAGTAACTATTGGGGTAACAGTACCACCAGTGCCTTGGATGCACACATTAATAAACTGGTCAAAGCTTGATTTAAGACCGCTTGGCACACAATCTTTGTTGTTTACAAGCAGGCGCATATCACTATTAGTGCACACGCAACTTGAACCACTTGCCGTCGCATTAACACCGCACGTTACTGCAAATGAATCAAGTGAAAACAACGTGATAAATAACGCAAAAAATATACCACAAATCTTTTTAAATCTTTCCATGACGTCCTTCCTTGTGACGCATTTTATCATATATGTTCACATCGGTTCAAGTCAAAATGTGCAATACAATGTGCTTTTATGAAAAAAAATATGGGGTGAAAATAAAATAAAAAAAATTCGCCCGGGGGTGGACGAATTTTTAATCCTTGGTGGGTTAGGTAGGACTTGAACCCACGACCAAAGCGTTATGAGCGCTCCGCTCTAACCAACTGAGCTACTAACCCACAAGCGCCATTATATACAATTTATAAAATCATGCAAGATAAAAATTATTTTTATTTTAATATTTTGAATTTTATGTAATCATATAACCCATGGACACTGTTATTCCGATTTTAAATGCAACACAAATGGCGGCGTTTGACGCGATTGAACGTACAAATTCCAATCTTTTAATCTTGGGGCCGGCGGGTACGGGTAAATCGACATTTGTAAATTACTTAAAGTCCGCATCGAACAAGCGTATTGTCTGTGCATGCCCAACGGCGGTGTCGGCATTAAATGTTGGCGGTCAAACCATACATTCACTGTTCCAGATTCAGCCACGCGATTTTATAATGCCGGAATTATTAAAACTAAAGGCCAAGCCACGTAATATTTTAACGGCAACCGATGTGTTAATTATTGATGAAATATCGATGGTTGCGCCGGACTTGCTTGATGCGATTGATATCCTTGCGCGGTATGCACGCCATAACAACGAACCGTTTGGTGGAATCCAAGTTGTCGCCATTGGTGATTTGTTTCAATTGCCGCCGGTCATAACGCGTGATGCAACACAATATTACGCCACCGAATACGGGCACCCAAACGCCTATTTTTTTGACAGCAATGTTTATCGTCGCGCGAACTTTATAAAGTACAACTTTGATTTTGTATATCGTCAAAATGATTTGCCATTATTGGAAAACTTGGTTCGTCTTCGTAACAATGAAACGGACGCGCTTGAATTTTTTAATTCGTGTCGAATTGATGACGCATCGCGTCGCGAAAACGCAGTGATAATTACGCCGTTTCGTGCGGTTGCCGAACGTATTAACGCAACGCGCCTTGCGTCAATACCCGAAGCGTCAATTGTATACAACGGTGTTTTATCGGGAACTTTTTCCGAACGTGACACGCCGGCGCCATTGGCATTGGAATTAAAGGTTGGATGCTTGGTCGTCTTTGTCAAGAATGGCGATAAATGGCACAACGGTTCGATGGGCGTGGTGCGCAGTTTGTCGGCACGTGAAATCGTTGTGCAATTGTTATCTGATACGCGCGAATTGGTGACGGTAAAGCCCGAAAAATGGCAAAAAATTGAATATTCGCGCGACGAAAACGATCGCCTTGTGGAAAACGAAGTCGGTTCGTATAAGCAGTTTCCATTAAACCTGGGCTATGCCATGACAATACACAAGGCCCAAGGCAAAACATTGGATGCGGTTGTTGTTGATGTTTCGCGCGGTTGCTTTGCACATGGGCAAACATACGTTGCCTTGTCACGAACGCGCCGCGCAGCAGATATGCACATTGCGTCACCACTTAGTCCGCGTGATGTTATTTTTGATTCGCGTGTTTTGGATTTTGTTTCATCAGACGCTTGATATCGCGTAATATTTGGTCATAAAAGTATTCGCCGTTTGATTTCATTTCTTGGAAATTAACGCCCGGACTGGAAACAAGACTTTCCACCGTCGGCATTGGTTGGTTGTTTGCCGCGGCGCGCAAAGAATTCACAATCGCATTACGTTCGGCGGCGTGAATTATCTTGCCATCATCGGTCAAGTATGTTGTGTCCGTCAAACCGTCAATTCCATGTTCGCCATCAACACCATGTGCCAACCTGTATGTCGCAAAAAGGTGCGCACCACCCTGTGAAAAATAACTTGGGTACATGTCAATAGAATTATCATATGCGTACTTTGA
>JAGBGA010000054.1 GCA_017936185.1 Alphaproteobacteria bacterium
CCCACAACACGCAATGGTGGTGTTTGATATGTTGTTGGAATTGGTGCGAAAAAACAAGATGGCGATGCTGTTCGTTACGCATGATATGAATTTGGCCCAACGTGCCGACCGACGAATTACAATTAATAACGGAATTGTTGAATCGCTAAAATAATTTTTCTATAATGAAATCGATAAAGGAGAGAGCATATGAAAAAACAAAATAAAAATATTAAAAATGTTCGTGTTGTTCACTCGACGTCACAAAAAATATGGGGTGGGTTGGCGTTGTGCGCGCTTTTTGTATGCGGAATTATGGTTGGTATTGGTTTGGTGAAAAAAAATGTTGCCGATACCCAAGGGGGACAAGCCGAACAACCAAAACAGGCATGCGCCGTTGTTGAAGAAATTCAGTTGGGTTGGTTGAACGATGAAAGAAATTCAAATGTCGCGGCACACAAAGACAATATAAAAATATACGAAACATTATTCCAGCATGGATGTCCCGAAAATAAACAAAAATATCGCGACGCAATTGCACGCGAAATGCAGATTCTTGATTCATTAAATGGTGGATTGGATGAAGATGCGTCGACATGTGAACAAATCGAAGCGTCTTTGTTGGGGCGCTTGCCAGATGGTACCGTTTATTCAGGTGCCGACGAACGTATCGAACGTGCGAAAATTTATGCGAACTTGTCCGAACGCGGTTGCCCAGAAAATAAAGAAAAATATGTCGCATTGGCAACGCAAGAACTTGAAATTGCACGCGCATTGGAAGACGATGAATTCAGCAATGATGAAACAATCGAAGTTGTTGAAACATACAAACGTCTTAATATGCAGGCCGCCGCCCAAGAAGTCTTTGATATGGCAAAAAAGTTAACCGACCCGGCAATTGATTTTATTATCGAAGTCGAAAAAATAATCAATCAATAAAAGGTGTAAACATGAAATTTCTTGTTGCGATTTTTGCGATGCTTGTAACCACAAATGTCTTTGCAGAAGATGTTGCGCCATCCACCACAGAAGACACAGTAATCACAAAAAATGTTTCAGAACGTTTGTCTTGTAAAGATATTCAAGCGCGAATTTCAGAATTATCAGACCAAGATGAATTTGATACAGACACTGTTTCAGAAATTGTTCGTTTAAAAGCGGAATATCGTCGGAACTGTGCGCGTTCGGCCGCCGGTCGTCGAACGTCGGCATCTTGGTATACCGTTGAACAACCGTCATCAGAACCAGAAGATGTTGTTACCGAAGTTGTCGACGACATTGTTGTCATTGTTGATGCCGCCCCAGAATCAACATCAGAAAGTCAAGAATTAACACTTGAACAAGAACTGGCCAATCTTGATGCCGGTCTTTGTGCCGATGGTTCCAAACCAAACAGATTTGGTTGTTGTGGTGATGAAGTCTTTAAAGACCTTGGCGATACTGTGTTTGCGTGTTGTCCAAGGGGGGAAAGTGGGGTTGTGGTGGCAACTGACTGTTTCCCGCCCATAAAATAAAATCTAATGGTATATCTGCTTGTGGTCGGCGCGCTTATGTAGCATTTGTACACTGCGCTTGCCGACCACTTCGCATCTATGCCATTATCTTTCATTTTAACACGTCTTCTTGGGGTTAGGGTGCTTAGTAGCGTTTGTACACTGCGCCATTTCCAACCCGTTTATCTATGCCATTATCTTTTATTTTAACACGTCTTCTTGGGGTTGGGTGGCGGCTTATGTACGTTTGTGTACACTACGCCATTTCCAACCCGTTTATCTATGCCATTATCTTTTA
>JAGBGA010000055.1 GCA_017936185.1 Alphaproteobacteria bacterium
ACCAGCAGTGATACCGCCGCAATCGCAATCAATAATAATTTCATATATCCTGTAACAGTTGTCATTGTTTCCATTATTTGTTTCATGTCCATGATTTGAAAGTCGTCAACCACATCGTCTTTTAATCTGTGTCTTTGTCGCAGCAGTTGTGTTATTTGTTCAATTGCCAAATTATTATCTGAATTTTCATAAAGTTTTAACGCCACCATATTAACAGAATTTGGGAAACGCGACCCCTGAAGTCTTTTTTTCAATGTTGTTATTGGGATAATAATCATATCGTCTTGACTTCCCATTGCGGAATCGCCTTTTGCTTTTGTTACGCCGATAATAACAAAAGGTGTATTTTGCACACGAATTACTTCCCCAATTGGGTTCTGTGGCAGTCCCAGTTCTTCTGCAGTTTCTGGGCCGATTACGGCATACGTTGACGCGTTTCGCACCGCCGACATATCAAAGAAAGTCCCATATTCAATTTCAACATTTTGTACTGTTGTATAATCTGGGTATACACCAACCATTGACGTTGCCCAGTTTTTATTGCCGTATATTGCCTGGGCGCCACTGTTTTGTACGGGGGTTACTGCCATAACATCTGGTAATTGTCCGATAAATTCTGCGTCTTGAATGGTCAGTGTTTGTCGGTTCCCGGTTCGAACCCCGGCCTGTTGTGCGGCACCGGCACGAATCATAATTGTATTTGTCCCCAGTGATGAAAATTGGTCTGTTATTTGTTTTTGCACTGTTTCCCCGACGGCAACCATAATAACCACCGCCATAACACCAATAATAATCCCCAATACAGTCAAGAAAGAACGTATTTTATTTCCACTGATTGACAGCCAAGATTCCTTTAAAATATCATTAAACGTCATAATGTATATCCCCCTGCCCCGCGTTAAAGTTTGTCATCATTTTTTGGTATTTTCCCGTCATAGTTTATACGCCCATCGCGAATATGAATCAAACGATTTGCATATCTTGCGATATCAAATTCATGCGTAATCATAACGATTGTAATACCCATTTCTTGGTTCAGTTTTTTAAAGAATTGTAATATTTCATTTCCCATTTTACTGTCCAAGGCGCCTGTTGGTTCATCGGCAAGTATTAACTTTGGGTTCCCGGCCAACGCGCGCGCAATTGCGACACGCTGCTTCATTCCCCCCGACAGCTGCGTTGGCAGATAAGATTCAAACTTTTCCAATCCCACACGTTTCAGCATTTCACGCGCCCGTTCAATGCGTTCATTCATTGGCAACCCGCGATACATTAATGGCAACATTACATTGTCAAGAACGCTTCGCTTTGGTAACAAATTAAACTGTTGAAACACAAAGCCGATATGTTCATTTCGTGCCGTCGCCAATTCATCTGGGGTAAATCCTGTGACGTTTCGTCCGTAAAGTTCATATATTCCCGATGTTGGTGTATCAAGCGCCCCGATAATATTCATACATGTTGATTTACCCGAACCCGACGGCCCCATAATTGCGACAAATTCCCCGGCATTAACATCAAAGTTTATATTGAACAAAACCTGTTGTTCACCCCCCAATTCTAATGGAAAGCTTTTATTTATGTTTTTCAGTGATATAATCTTTTCGCGTGATTTTTTCATACACTCTCTCTTTATGTGCATTAATTATATCACCATAATTATCAAATTAAAAACATAAAAAACACCGGTAAACACCGGTGGATTTAATCATATGGGTTTTCTGATTTTTCATATTCTATGATAATTGGCAAATGTTCCCATTTCAATGCCGTTGCCAACCCGCGTCGCAGATATCGCGTATAAGATTCCGGTATATCCGACGCCCCACCAACATTGATTGTAATCTTCATTGGGTGTCGTCCGGATTGACGTGCGAACTTGATTTTCATTGGTCGTTTTAAACGTGACAAAGGCGGTTGTCTGTCTGCGACCAATTTTTCAACAATTCTGTTAACAAGACTTGTTGGTACCTGGGCCATTGAAATATCCCATTGTTCATAAATACGTTTAAACATATTTTGTACGCCGGTTCCTGTCTCTGCCGACACCGCCAAAATCAAAGGTTTTATAATCTGATGGAAAGAATTAGAAAACTGATGTTTTAACTTTAACAATTTTTCATCACGAATTTCTGGTTCGACCAAGTCCCACTTGTTCAACGCCACGCACAAAATTTTACCAGCATTATAAACACGCGCCGCAATCCCCAGTGCTTGATTTTCAATGTTTTTCGTTGCATCAACCATCAAAATAACAACATCTGCCTTGTCGATTGCGTCGATTGATTTCAGTGCAGACAGCGTTTCAACATCATCTGTAACACCGGCCTTTCTTCGCAGCCCGGCTGTATCCATCAAAATGATATCGCGTCCATAAAACTTTGTTGGTATTTTCACAGTATCGCGTGTAACCCCGGGCGCATCCATAACAATTTGTCTTTTTTCACCCAGCACGCGGTTAAAGAAAGTCGACTTTCCAACGTTTGGTTGTCCCAAGATTGCAATTTTTATACGTTCGTCTTTTTCGGGTTCTGGCATCGGTGTATTTACATTATGCCCGGCGATTTTATCCAAGAATTCATAAATTTCATCAAAGCCGCGCTTATGCTCGGCCGAAACAAGAACCGGTTCCCCGAACCCAAGTTTATAAAAGTCATGAACATTCGCCAAACGTTTTTCCGATTCGCTTTTATTAACCAACAGCAAAACCGGCGCGCGTGTTTTTCTTCGCAATAATTTTGCCCAATCTATATCTTCATTTGTTAATCCCACGCGCCCATCAACAACGAATAAAATTGCATCTGCGCGTGCAACGGCATCAATTGCCATATTTGTTGAATCGTGCGCGATTCCCGCATTTGCA
>JAGBGA010000056.1 GCA_017936185.1 Alphaproteobacteria bacterium
GGTGGCACACACAGCACCCAACAAGAACATGCCCTTGACGAATTGTCGCGCACACATATTGCCGAATACTATCGTCTTCTTTATGTTGCAATGACGCGCGCCCGCGACCAATTATACATATACGGATACACGCCACACAAAAATGCGAACGAAGCATCATGGCACAGCATGCTGTGGCAAACATTCGCAACCAACCAACACGACCAAGAATTCATCAGGATAACAAATGACGACATTGCATAACATATTACAAGCAAACAGCGCCAAACAATACGCAACAAACGCTGGAACACGCACCCACAACACGCTTCGTCACATAATTATCGACAGCGCCCACCCCCAAGGCGACACCGAATTAATAAAAAGAATCAATTCCACACCCGGACTTGCATCATTCTTTTGCAGAAACGCAAAAACCGAAGTTCCAATTGCCGGAACGATAAACAACCGATTTATCAGTCGCCGCATAGACCGAATGATTATCGACCACACCAACAAGACAATAAAAATACTTGACTATAAAACCGACACAACCAAGACCGCTTTTTATACACAATACGTCGCACAAATAAACGAATACACACAATTATTGCGCGCAATACACCCAACGTACCGCATAAACGGATACATATTATGGACACATGATTTTTCACTGGAAAAAATCGTATAAAATCATATAATTCAAGCCATGTTAATCGGATTAAATATTTCAAACATAGTATTAATCGAACGACTGAATCTTGAATTCGGTTCTGGGCTTAATATATTAACCGGCGAAACTGGGGCCGGCAAAAGCATTTTGCTTGATGCGCTGTCACTGGCGCTGGGTGCGCGTTCTGACACCGGCCTGGTGCGCCATGGATGCGACACCGCATCTGTTATCGCGGAATTTAACCACGTGCCAAGCGCCGCAAAAGAAATCCTTGCCGAACAAGGAATCGAACACGATTGCGAACTGATATTGCGACGCACACTGTCAACCGACGGCAAAAGTCGCGCATGGATAAACGACGTCCCTGTATCTGTAAAAACATTGAAAAGCATTGGTGACACACTGGTTGAAATCCATGGTCAATTTGCAAACCACACACTACTTAATCCGGCAACACACCGCCCGACACTAGATTTATACGCCGAAAATAATATCGCCGAATTCAAAGAATTATCAACACAAGTTAAACAAAATTATCAACAATTTTACAACACACAAAAACGTCTTGAAGAACTGCAAGACTTGGTGGCACGAAGCGAATCCGAACGCGAATTTCTTGAGCATAATATTTCAGAATTACAAACATTGAACCCACAACCCGGCGAAGAACAAGAATTAACCACACTGCGCACAAACATGATGAACGCAGAAAAAAATTCTGCAATTTTAAAGGAAGCATTAGACGCACTGTCACCACGCGGCAATTCGTTGGACAGCCAATTATTTTCAGTCGCACATATATTACAGCGTGTCAAGGGCGCCGAAAACCCATTCAGTGAACAAATCGACGCACTTTACGATATTGCTGAACGCGTTGCACAAATCGCACAATCGCTTGAACCCGAAGACACAGACATGACCGACATGGATTCAATCGAACAGCGTCTTTTTGCGATACGTGCCGCCGCACGCAAACACCGCGTTACCGCCGATGAATTGCCGAACATTTTACAAACAATGTTATCACAGTTAAACGCAATTGATAATTCTGATGCAGAACTGAACAAATTAAAGCAGCTTGTCCAAGAACACAAAAAACAGTTTGATTTATCTGCAAAAAAATTATCCGACGCACGTCGTGTTGCCGCAACAAAAATGCGCGAAAAACTGCTTTCAGAATTACCCGATTTAAAACTTGGCTCTGCAGACTTTATGATTGAAACAAACGAAACCACACCGGGTATTTATGGCACAGACGAAGTCACATTTATGATAAAAACAAATCCTGGGTCACCATTTGCACCATTACACAAATCTGCGTCAGGGGGCGAATTGGCACGATTAATGTTGGCATTACGCGTTGTTTTGGCCGGCACAAATGACATGCCGACATTTGTTTTCGACGAAGTCGACACCGGAATCAGTGGCGCAACCGCATCCGCGGTCGGCGCGCGCTTGAATCGCCTTGCGTCTGAAAACCAAGCATTGGTAATAACCCATTCTGCCCAGGTTGCCGGTTACGCCCGCCGACACTTTAAGATTTCAAAGTCGGTCACAGATGACAAAACCACAACGTCGGTTCACGAAATATCGGCCGACGAACGCATAAACGAAATCGCCCGCATAATCAGTGGCGCCGAAATCACCCCAGAATCCATCACAATGGCAAAAACATTAATCAAAGGATAAACTTATGAAAAAGTACACTGTTATCAACACTGACAACCAACCGCCTTATTACCAAGGAGTAACCGTTCAAAACGCTTTGGGCGAAAAACGTGTTATAACATTGGCCCATTCTGTGCCAAGCATACCGACCGGCACAAAATTCAATCTATATGAAACCGCAAACAAAGAACCATTCCCATTGGACATGGCATATTCGTACAGCATTAAC
>JAGBGA010000057.1 GCA_017936185.1 Alphaproteobacteria bacterium
AGAGTCAGTTGCTCTACCAACTGAGCTACGCATCCAAAACCATATTAACTTTATCAGCGGGGCTTATTATAGACATAAAATCCACAAAATGCAAGATTTTTATATATTGCCACATCTGACCGTCACACAGCGTGGACGCAATTGTGTCTTTTTTATATCTTCTATTGTTTGTGTTCCGGCCAAAGTCATAACACGTTTTAAATCAGACTTTATATAATCAAACACCGACACCACACCGCGCCATCCACCCAAGGCCAATCCATAAATCACTGGTCGACCAATTGCAACAACATCGGCCCCACTTGCAATCGCCTTGAAAACATGTTGTCCGCGTCGAATACCACTGTCAAATATAATTGGCACGCGCTTGTTAACCTGTCTTGCGATATCTGGCAAGACTTCAAACGCCGCCGGCGCCCCATCAAGTTGCCGCCCACCATGATTCGACACCCAAATTGCATCTGCGCCGGCCCGAATCGCCACTTCGGCGTCATAGGGATGTTGAATACCCTTTACGATAACGGGCAATTTTGTCATTCCCTTGACACGCATAATATCATACGGCGTAATTTTATTTTGTGCCGCCGCAAAGACGGCCCCTATACCCTGTCCTTTGGTTTTGATTGATTTTTTTGCCACATTTGGCAATTCCAACGGAAATTTAAAGTCATTACGCACATCACGCCAACGATTACCACCAATTGGCGCATCAACGGTCAAAATTATTGCCCGGTACCCAAGGCGTTCTGCCTGGTCAACAATGGCACGATTAAAGTCCGCATCTTTACTAAGATACAATTGAAACCACTGTGGCGCCCCGCCCCCCGCATTTGCAATTTCTTTCAGTGTTGAACTGGCATATGTGCTGACACTCATTATTGTTCCGGCCTGGGCGACGCCACGTGCACTTCCGGCTTCGGCCGAAACATGTGCCAAACCATGTGCGGCCGCCGGCGCGGCAATCACCGGCAAAGAAATATCAATTCCCAATATTGATGTTGACGTATCTGGATTATCAACACCGGTCAAAACCCGCGGATATATATCAACATTATCAAAAGCAGAAATATTTCGCCGCATTGTTTTTTCTGTTTCTGCGCCACCTGCAATATAGTCAAAACCACCACTTGGTATAATCTGTTTTGCTTGGCGTTCAAGCCCTTCGACATCATACACAATTATTTTTGTATTTCGTGTTGACGCCTGATATCCAGACTTTACGACTGAATCCGGATTATTCAATCGCATAACCAACCACACAATCAACAAAACAATCAAAGAAATTGATAAAATAAAAATTATTTTTTTCATGATACATCCTTTTTTTAAAAACTGTATCACGAAATGCAAAAAATTCTGATTTGACAGTATTCACACCCCAACACAAATTTACTTTTTCAAATAAGACGTCGGGTTGTATGCCTTGGTTCCCTTGCGAATTTCAAAGTGCAATTGCGGACTGTCAACTTTTCCTGTTTCACCGACCGTTCCAATTTTCTGGCCAACGTTAACACGTGTACCACGTCGCACAGACATTGAATCCATATGTGCATATACCGTCATCCAACCACCGGCATGCTGAATAATTATTAAATTTCCCATCCCCTTTACTTCATTACCCGCATATGCAACAACACCATTTTCGGCGGCTTTGACGGCACTTCCCCGCTTTGCAGAAATATTTATACCATCATTAAACAATCCATTTGACTTTGCGCCATAATTCGAAAGTATCTTTCCTTGTACCGGCCATGAAAACTTCGAAGAAGACCGCGCATTAATCTTTGGTAATTTTTTTGTTGGGTCCGACGAAATCTTTTTCACAGGCTTGACATCTGCGACTTTTTTCGCCGTATCTTTTTGATTTTTTTGCGGCGCATTTTTTTGTTCCACACCGACCGTTTGTTTCGGCGTGTATACGCTTGGTTTCTGGGATTTTTCTGAAATTTTAACTTTTGTTTCCACCCCAACAACCGGTTCAACCTTTTCAAGATTTGGCACGCGCAATTTTTGCCCCACTGCCAACGCAAACGGCGGCTTTAAATTATTCATAACGGCCAAATCATTAACCGGCACCGAATATCTGCGCGACAAAGAATACAATGTATCCCCCGCCCCAACGGTTATATTTTTTACCCCAACCTTGGTCACCGAACGCACCGCCGCCCCAGGTTTTGACACACTTAAAACATCATCTTGCGATTGTTGTGACACACCACCCGAAAGTTTTAATTTTTGCCCGATTCCCAGCGTATACGGCATTTTAATATCATTAAGTTTTGCCAATTCTTCAACCGTTGTATTATGCTCTTTGGCCAATTTGTAAAGTGTATCCCCCGGCCCGACAACAATAACATCGCCCCCCACCGACACATCGTTACCTTTGTCTGCACCGCCATACATTGGCACCACCAGATAATCATTTGTATTTGTAACATCCTGGGCGTTATCTGTCACAGTAACACTTGCGCTTTCGTCATCATTAACTTGATTTATTTTTTTACTTGGCGCCACATAGTCATCAAGCGACGAATACAAAACATAGTCATCGTCCGAATCGGAACCATAAAGTTCTGGCGACGCATAAACACCATAATCTGTAACCGCCGAATTATAAATTTCCGGATTAAGGTTTGGGTCGGCCAACAACGCCGGATATCGCGCCGAAATAAAGTCGCCCACTGAATCTGGTAACGATTGAATTTTTGGCTTTAAATCACACGCAGTTTGCGTAAACAAAACCCCGATAAAAATCAGCATGATTTTTTTCACACACCAATTATACCATAAAATCAATCACGACGCATGAATAAAATACTGACTTCAAACAACGCCCACATTGGCAACGCCAACACAACCTGGGACACGACATCTGGTGGCGTTAAAACGGCCGCCACCAACACAATCAATACAATTGCATACCGGCGCATTTTTATCACCCTGGAACGCGGCAACACCCCAACACGATTTAACAACACCAGCACAAGTGGCAATTGAAACGCCACCCCAAAAACTTTTAACAATCCAATTGCAAACGCCAAATAATCACGCACCGCCGGCATCAGCACACTTGGCACCGGGGCGGCTTGATTTAAATCAACAAAAAATTTAAATGCGATTGGGAACAAGAAATAAAATGCAAATCCCGCCCCCAACAAAAATAACAATGGCGACATTACCAACAAAGGCCAAACAAAATTACGTTCATTTTTTTTCAACCCCGGACTAACAAACGCCCATCCATGCCACAGCGCCACCGGCATTATCACAACCAACGCAAACAAAGTCGCCAAAGAAAACTGAATCATCAATCCATCGGTCAAACCTGTATACATCAACTGTCCGCCATCCCAAACACTTAACAATGGCCCCGTTAAAAATTCTTGAATCCATGGTGCGACACACCATCCACCCGCAAAAGCCACCACAAAAATCAAAGCCACCCAAAGAATCCGTCGGCGAAGTTCTGAAAAATGTTGCAACAATGTCATATTTTTCATTTTGCACCCTTTTTCTTGACGGTCTTTTTCGTTTTTTTGTTATTTTTTGGCAACTTGGTTGAAATACCACTTAACACATCATCTGTTGTTGAACGGATTAAATCATCAATTGGTTTTTCAAGTTCAATTTGTTGTTTAAT
>JAGBGA010000058.1 GCA_017936185.1 Alphaproteobacteria bacterium
CCATAATATTATATAATTCGGGAAATTCCGATGACAGGCGCGTTAGCACATTGTAATTACGTGTGCGAAGCGACGCATCAATGGTTTGACGCATGATGTCTTGGATTGCAATGTGGTGGTCGGCACCAAATTCTTGGTCAAAATGCTGATAAAAACGGATAAACGGAACGCCGTTCTTGATGTAAAAGTCATCGGTCCCATCGGCGCCAATCCATATGCCACCAGAATGCTTTCTGTATACGCCCATAACACTGGGCAACATATAGATTTTGCCGTTTTGGGCATGCAACAAGTGCAAATACCAATCGCCCGGCGTTATACCAGACGGACAACGGTCATAATCATTATTCAAACACCAACGGTACATAACAGACCCAGTCGCAATAAAATTACGACGCTTTAGATGTTTTATATCAAGTGTGTTTTTATAAAAATGTTCTTTGGCCGATGGAAATATTGTGTCAGGCTTTGATGCGTCTTGCCACCGCTTTACAACCGGATGAAAGCATATGGAAAAATCGGGATGTGTGTCAAGAAAGTCCGATTGGCGTTGCAACTTGTTTTCGTCCGTCCAATAATCATCACCTTCGCAAAGGGCGACGTATTGCCCACGAATTCGGGGCCATGTGTGATTGCGCGAAATAGATATTCCACGTGACCACTGGTTTTCCGTTTGCAATATCGGTTTTATGATATCGGGATACTTTTCGGCGTATTCACGAATAATGTCCGCAGTGCCGTCGGTCGACGCATCGTCGTGAATTATGACTTCGTATGGAAAGTTTGTCTTTTGCATTACAAAGCCATCAAGCGCATCACGAATAAACGGCGCATGATTATATGTTATGCATATAACGCTTACTTTTACATCGGACATACGTGTTCTTCCCCGGGGGTTAGTATTTTATTCCTGAATAACATTATGAAACAAATATAATAAATGTCAAACGCCTTTGTCTTTGATATTGATTTTTTTTCAATTTTATGATATAATGTGCACGTGTAAAGGACGCGTGGGCGTCTTTTTTTATTTTCCCCGTTACAAAACGTAACGGGGATTTTTGTTATAACAAAAAAAGGAATATATTATGAATAAAGTAAGCTTTATGGGAAATGGTGAAACAAAAGACTTTCATTTTAACTTTCCATTTTTTACAAAAGACGATGTTGTGGTAACCATTAATGAAAAAAATGCAACCGGTTATAATGTGATATGCACACCAAAAGGAATGAATGCAGACATACCTTTTGTTGGGGGGATTGTTCGCTTTTTGAAAGCGCCAAAGGCGACGGATAATATTACAATATGTCGCAAATTAGAACTGAATCGAAATGTCGATTATCAACCCACAGAACACTTGAACCCGACCGCGGTAAACCATGATATGAATTATTTTATCGAAATTCTGAAAGATATGAAGGCGGAACTGACGGGGTTTGCACAAAAGTATGCAGATATAACAAATAAAGAAAATACTGATGTTATTATCAGTAAAATTTCAATAATCAGTGATAAAATTGACCATGCAATGGAAACAATCGAACAACTGGGCGGTATCGAAAATATACACAGTGATTTGGAAAACCTGGCAAATTCTTTGACAGAATTGACAGATTCGATAAACACAAATTCAGAAAACATTACCGCGTTGACCAATGCAGTAAACTTTACCGATGACGGCAAGGCGTCCTTGAAAAATATATGCGCGCCAAATGCAAACTTTATGATGCCAACTAATAGGTATATTGACATTGAATTGACAGGCGCAGGACAAATATATGTCGCGCCGGCAGCCGGATATGTGTATGTTCAAAAAAAGACCGCATCCGATTCAACGGCGTACAGTTTTTTAACACTTTACAATCGCAGTGCGGGAAATATTTCGTCGACCATAAATGCAAATGCAGCAGCGGCGGTATTAAATAACTGGATTATGGTAAAGGCCGGCGACCGGGTCGAATTTCAATATAACTTGACCGGGACAACAAATTTTTGTCGCTTTATATACGCCCAAGGTGCCTAGGGAACAAAGTCTTTATTTTGATGCTGTTTTTATATGCGCGTATATGTTTTGCACACTGTCGCGAAGCGTCTTTTGCGCGCGCCAATTAAAATCATGTGCAAAGCGCGCAGTATCGTTCTTGACCGATTGATGGGTTTCAGATGGCGTAAAGTCAATATCTGTGTTGCCAACAACGTCCGCAATTGTATTCGCCATTTCAAGAATTGTATAATGTTGTGATGTCGCAATGTTATATGTGTCACGCCAATGTTTGGGTGATGTTTTTAACATTGTGACAATCGCATCAGATGCATCGGCAATATCCAAGAAAGAAAAGACTTGATTACCGCCAACAACCTTTAATGTACCGGTGTTAATTGCCGCAGATATCATCTTGTTAACAACGCGTTCGGGGAACTGGGGCCCAATCAAGGACGACAAGCGTATGTTGGTTATCTTGGTTTTTGTGTTATGCGAAATTTCCGCCGCCAACTTTTCACATGCGTATTTTGATACCGCGTACATGTCCATCGGGTTTATTGGGCCGTCTTCGGTTGATGGAATTTCGCGGTATGCGCCATAAATCGACTGGGACGATATATTTATAACCGCAGGAATATTATTTGAAACAGCGGCATGAAAAACATCACGCGAAAAATCGATACTTTGCGCAAGTGACGCGCCATCTTGACTTCGTGCGAATGCGCAATGAACCACAACCGCAATGTCGTCAAACGGTATTTTGTTGCTGTAAAAGTCAGATAAAGAATACACATTATTCGCCGGCAATACATCATGTAACGCATTGGGGGTTCGCACCAAGCCAACAACATTTTGTGCGCCAAGACGACGTATCAAGTCGCGCCCCAAAACACCCGCCGCACCAGTGATTAAAATCTTGCATCTCATATAACAATTTCCTTGGTCAGAATCATATCGTTACCGTTTTCATCCAAAATTTTCAGATTATTCTTGATGATATTAATTGTGCTTTGATATTCTTGGGCATTTTCAGACACAAAAAAGATTCGTACGGCAACTTGGCTTAAACGCCCCCAAGATTCTTCGCCCAATTCGTCGCCAATATCGTATGATAAAAACACATCTAAAACATTCCGGGTATTACGAATTTCATCAACCCCAGAAATTTCAGAAATCTTGCCAGGGCGGATAAGAACACTGATATTATACGCGTGCGTTGCGTGTAATGGATTTATATGTGATATTTCATCGCGCGCCGTCATCGACCCACAAAACGCATAATTTATCAACATAGACAATGGATTGTATCCACAAACACGTTCAATTAATTTGTATTCCAAACTGCCCGTAAGGCGCAATCCACATTCATATGGTATAAATTCATTATTTTCATCAAGGAAGCCTTGGATGAAAATCATGCCATTTTTTATGCCCATGTGCGCAAACATGGATTGAAATTTTTTATCAGAATGCGCCATAAAATTTTCTGTACCAACCGATGGGAATGTGTAACCCGATGGCAAACGCAAGATATCATCGCGTATTTGCGTAACATGACGGTCGGCCATCGCGGTCATGTGCGCCATACCATTATCAAACACATAAAACACAGTGGCTTCGGGTAATGTGATATAGCGTTCGGTTAAAATATGCCGAGAATTCGAAAAGCGCAACGCATTTGCAACCGCAACGTCATATTCAGCGCGATTATTGCATATGTATATTCCGCGGGAACCACTGTTGTCCACAGGCTTTACAAGCACAGGATATGTCATTTTATCAACATCATCAAATTCTTGAACGGTGTTGATATCAAAATCATGACAAAGCTTTTTAAACATTGCTTTGTCCGTTGTTTGGGCAACCATTTGCGCGTTCAAGCAACAATGATGACCGGTGCGTTCACAAATTTTAACATATGGCAACATCAAAATGTCTGTAAAACCAGTTATAATTCCGTCAACATTGTGTTCCCGGACATAGTTGACAACGGCATCAACATCCATAACGTTTAATAAAACAGATTCGTCTGCAATTTTTTTTGCAGGTGCATCTGGGTTATAATCTGCAACAATGACATGCGCACCGTATCTGTGTGCCGCATCGACAATTTCACCAATTATCTTGGTCGCCCCAAGTACCAACAGTTTTTTTCCGCGCCAATTATACATTTGCCCCCCCAAATATTACAGATAAAATTCTTGTCATATCATTTTCATCGTACCGATGGTCAATCGGTAATGGAATAATTGTGTTTGCCATTGATTGCGCCGCGTCACTTTGCATGCATCCGTCGCCGCGTGGTGGCCAATACCGGGCAACGAATATTTTATTTTCAATCAAACGATTGCGCAATGTATTATCACTTGTCCGATACGGATAAACCATTGGAACGTCATCGGATGATAAATTTATCTTTATCTGGTTATCATTGCCCAAGGAATTATGCAATGTCATAAAGTTTTCTTGGCGACGACGACGGGAAAATTCATAATCAATATTACCCATTAATGCGTGCGTTAACCCAGACATTTTTTGAATTGGACGCCCAATCAAGGCTTCGTCATTATTTTGAAAGTCCGAATATCCACCATTTGCGCCAATGTCAATGCGCTTTAACAAATGCGAACACAGGTCGTATGAAACAGATGTTTCGAAATCCAATTCCAACCGACGGTCGCATAACACAAGGCCACCATCGGGAAGACCAAAAAATTTACGCGGACTGTAAATTGACGCCATGGCGCAATTCGGGGCGTAAAAAGCCTGGGCGTTGTCAAGGATAAGATTTTTATATTTTTTGGCCATTTTCATGACATTCGTGCCACAAATACCAAAGTAATTGTTATACAGAACAAATGCGTCGGATGGAATATCGCCAATTGGCATAAAGCTGTTGTCGATATCATACGGTATTATTTTACAATTTTCGGCCAAGATTGCATCCCAAACCACCGGACATGTATATATTGGTGCATATATTTCACGAATGTTGTATGCGCGTATAACATAACGCAGTGCATTGCGCGCACTGTTCAGTGCAACGGCATTATCGTGATATGGCGACGCATTGCCACATTCCAGTTCAAAATACCCACCAATTGATTTTGTCATGATTCCTAGCGCGACTTTGTAATTAATTCATAGTTGTTTAGCATTTGGTTGATTGTCGGAACGTCGTTAAACATCATAACGTCGATTATGGAAAGACCAGGGATAAAGTTTTCGGGCCCGCGACGTTGCGAGTAAAATTCAAGTATCGGCTTTTGAAAAACCAACTTTATGCCCGCATCTTCATACTTTTTCGCATCAAAAAAATCCATTCCACCAGGTGGGTTCCAATATTCTGCATATTTTAAGGCCTTGCAAATGTTAAGCGCCCATTCGTCGGGTGCTTTTGCCGGTTCAATCTTTAAATTCCGTTCTGAAAATACAGAACAATTAAATGGAATATCCAAATATTGGCACGTAGACTTTAAAGTATTGTAATTCAATTTTGTTATGCTGTCTGTTTTTTCAGTCAAACCAGACTTTATCACGTCCAACGTTTGGTTATAAAATGGTGCACGTTTTTTATAATGCGCCAACTGGGCAATTAATTTGTCTTGCCAAGGTTGCGAATTATCAACCTTGATATCTTGTATTTTTGTGGTTTGTTCGTGTTTTTGTAGTGGCACAGATATATATTGCCACCCTTCCCCAGGCTTTAAAATTCGATTGCGTTCAATCCAACCATGTCGAATAAACTGAACCGGGTCAAAAAGCATAAATTCATCAGTATGCTTTATTAAACTGATGTATCCCAAATATGGAAAAAAATATGGCTGCATAATTCCAATTTTCATGATAACGCCCCTTGTTCTTTTGTAATAACATTCTGACAATAGCCTGTTTTACCATCTGAATCCCATCGTATATTCTTGCGAACAACACGTCCAGGATTCCCGGCAATGGCACAATTTTCTTCGGTATAACGACCGGTCGCAACACAATGCCAACCAACAATACAGCCGTTAGGAATAATGGTATTTTTTAACACGCTTGAATGTCCGGCCAACCAAACATGATCACCTATATCAACACCATAAACACGGTTTATTATGTCGCCACTGTCAATATCGTAAATAGGATGTGCGTCTGTATTATAAATCATAACATCAAAAGCAAGCATGCATCTGCGACCAATATTTATATGCGTATTGGAATTGTATGTAACCAGTGTCGCCGTTCCAATTCCTGTATCAGAACCAATATTTACAGATACGTTTTCTACAGGAATAAAATTACCGGACGCACGACCAATCGTAATTATTAAATTGTGGCCAACAAATAAATTTTCATCAATGTTTATGGTATTATTATCGCCAGTTACAAATATACTTATTCTTGCCCCACCACCAAATTTTACAGATTTTATATTAATTGTATTTCCGCGTCCATTAATGGATAAACTGATATTTTTTAAATCCTGTTCACGAATATTTATCGTATTGTTTTCACATAATTTAGCAAAATGGTCAACCGTTACGTGCTTTTTACGAAAACGAAAGCGGTGAAAAAAACGTTCTATTTGATATAATACAGGTATTTTCATATTAATCCTCGAAAAAAGCTTTCCATTGTTGCACTTTTGTTTCGTCTGCCATTCTTTGTCTTAAAAGACGAACACTTCTTTCTTTTGTTTCGTTATCGTATTCAACAAACTGTTCAAAAGTCATGTTTTGGATTTCATTTGTGTCAAAATAACGAATGCCAATCGAATTATATCTTTCGTATATGCCGGTGCCACTTTTTACAAATATTTTGCCACCATTAGATAAGATTTGACTGGCATTCCCATTGCCTTGGGGACGATTTTGATTCGATATGTAAATGTCAATACTTGATAAAAATTCAGAGTATTCACTGGTGTCAAGATATTTTAGCATCGGATGAAACTTGTTACCAAATAATTCATAGCCGCTATACATTATATCAAGACGCTTGTCCGTTTGATTTGCGGCCACGTAAGATAATACAGTATAAATGTTTATATCATATTCCTTGAAACGTGAAAGAATGTGCAACATTTCAATCGTTGTTTCATCCGCACAGTTGTTGACCAATATATTTATACTTTTTTTGTCCATACCGTCGCGCGACTTTGGCAAATTTGATGTCGCGTGTGGATATGTAACATCATAGCACTTTTTTAAACCGTACTTGTTTTCATATTCTTTGCTGTCAAATGCCGTTAATATGCCTGCAACATTTGACTTTACATAATTGTTTCTTTCATTATCAGGTGCAAAATACAGGTCACCACCCCAAATAAACCAATAACTTTTTTTCAGATAACGCTTGTTCTTGTAAAGAAATTTAACAAACCTTTGATCCAACAATGAATGCCATATAATCTTTTTGCACGACGATAAGGGGATGCACTTTGGCTTGCCAATAAATACATTGTTGTATTTTTCGCGAAGCCCTTGTGAAGTTTCGCTTCTTCCGCGAAACAAAAACGCATGTTCTGAATTGTCGAAATATTTATTTATAAAATTCGTAATTGTACCAGAATGAATGCCGCCATATGGCAACACATGAATATATTTGTATCTGGATAATTTATTGCGTAACCGACGACGGTGACGATATTTACAAAAAGCGCGGTCAATTTGATATAAAACAGGTATTTTCATCGCAGGGCCCTTGTTTTTATTAAACGCTTTATCGAACGTTTTGTTTTACAACACTTGCAATTTGATTTATCGTCGCGTCCGGCATACCAACGTAAAGCGGTAAACACGCAATTCTTGACGCAATGTCCGTCGATATCGGGCACGCGTTCGCACCAGGCACGTATGATAGATTATTCAAACTTGGGTAAAAATAACGGCGTGGGTATATGTCCAAACGGTTTAACGCACCAAAAACACGCAATAATTCAGATTCATCACGAAATACAACCGGATAATACGCATAGTTGTATTCAAGACCCGCTTGGGCGCGCGGACGACCAACACAGCCAGATAACGCGTAATCATAGCACATCGATGCACGACGACGTTCCGATATTATATGGTCAATGTATGGAAAATTCGCCAACCCCATCGCCGCGTGAAATTCAGAATTCTTGGCGTTTATCCCAAGCGCAAGATGATTGTCGCCGTTGTGACCAAAACGCTTTTGCAAATCAAGACGATTGGATACCGCCGCATCACGCACAATACACGCGCCACCTTCGACGGTGTGAAATAATTTCGTCGCATGAAAAGAACATGTTGATATATCGCCATATGACAACAACGATTTGCCTTGGTAACGCGCACCAAATGCATGGGCGCCATCATAAATAACTTTCAAATTATGTTTGTCTGCAATCTTTTGAATCGCGTCAACGTCACATGCATATCCAAAAACGTGAACCGGCATAATTGCACGCGTGTTCGGCGTTATCGCAGATTCAATCTTGGCCGCGTCAATGGTGAAATTGTTCGGTTCAATGTCAACAAATACAGGATTGCAACGTTGCCAAAGTATGCTTGACGTTGTCGCAACATACGAAAATGGCGTGGTGATTACATCACCACCATCAATGTCAAGCGCAGATAAAGCCAATTGAAGCGCGACGGTGCCATTCGATACATAATGAAAATTATCAACACCCAAGTACCCAGATAACTTGTCCGATAATTCGCGAACATTTGGACCTTGGTTTGTTAAAATACCATTGTTATAGATGCGTTCGATATATTTTATGTATTCTTCTTTTGGTGGCATAAAAGACTTGGTTACATAAACAGACATAATAAACTTTTCCCTTGAACGATGATGTTTACCCCGTACGACACATGTGCCGCATGCCAGAAAATATACAAGAAATCTGTCCGCCCCCATACGCAATCGCGTAACATTGACAGAATTCTTTTATATTTATTCATTGGACAATAGGAAAAATATCGGCATTTGTCAATAATATTTATAAGAATTTAATCTTGATTTGGGCATTTGCACAATTTTTTTTCGCCAAGTGGTATAAAATGCTCGCCACAACCCCCGCACGCGCCACCATACCGGCGGCAACAGATAAACAACCACCAAACCGGCTTTTTATTCTTTACAAGCATGATTTTTCTTTTATTATTCCTTGATCGGGTGACGAAAGAGTGAATGTGCAAAATAACGTTATTCACAAAGGAAAAAGTATGGGGTTCGTTCATAAAATCACCGAAATATATAATCTTTACAAAAGTGGCAAAGTGGATTTGATTCTGGCCGAAATAGACCAGATGCAACAAAAAGAAAAACAAATTAAAAATCAACTTGGGGCACTGGAACAAGATGTCGAATTGTCCAAACAACGATTGGGGACAGTTCAAGATTTCGCGGTTCGTAAAAGCCTTGGGCTGAATACCGATGTGGATTTTTCGGCCCAACATGTATGCCTTGAAACAACATATCGCGCGATTGCAGCTGGATGTGCACCATTCTTGGTTGGACCGGCGGGCAGCGGGAAATCTACAATACTGACCCAGATTGCAGATGCAATGGGGTTGCCATTTTATCCAATGTCCGTAAATTCATTGACCAGTGACTATAACATTATCGGGTATAATGACGCAAATGGCAGGTATATACCGACAAACTTTCGACAGGCATACGAAAATGGCGGAATTTTCAGCTTTGAAGAAATTGATGCAGGAAATCCAAATGTGTTGACCGTTATCAATAATGCTATGAGTCAGGATAAATACTCGTTCCCAGATAAAATTGTTAATAAACATCCA
>JAGBGA010000059.1 GCA_017936185.1 Alphaproteobacteria bacterium
ACACGCATATCATTTGCAATATAAGATGCCATTTTAATACCCCTTGTTAATAATTAAATGCTTTGATTATAAAAATATGTCGTATTAACGCAAGTTTTTTATTGTATTTCACGCATATGCGCCCAATATCGGTCAATACTTTCCATAATCAATTTATCGGCCATTTCACGATCGGCCCACCCAAGAATCTTGGACCAAGACTTTGGTTGCAAATCCTTGTAATGTTCAAAAAAGTATTGAATTTTCGAACGAAGAATCCCGGGCAACTGTTCAACAAATTCGATATTTTCATAATACGGGTCAATTTTTCCACGTGGCACACAGATAATTTTTTCATCGCCGCCGGCTTGGTCTTCCATCAAAAGCGCGCCGATTGGTCGCACTTCAATCAAGACCCCGGGGCGCAATGGCGCATTACACACAACAACACAATCCAATGGGTCGCCATCATCCCCCAACGTTCCCGGAAAATAACCATAGTTTGCCGGATATGCCATTGGCGCATGAAGAATTCTATCAACTTTTAAAAGACCTGTTTCTTTATCAATTTCATATTTCACATGGCCATTTTCTGGAATTTCAATAATTGCATTTATTTTTTTTGGCGGCAACTTTCCCGGCGCCAATTTATCAAGTTTCATTATTAACAACCTTTTTTACAAACCCATAGATTTTACCAGAAAAAATAACATTTGCAATTATTCAAACACCAAAAAAATGTGTAAAAAAATAAAAGATAATGGCATAGATGCGAAGTGGTCGGCAAGCGCAGTGTACAAATGTTACATAAGATGTCGCCCCCACCCCAAGAAGACGTGTAAAAAATAAAAGATAATGGCATAGATAAACGGGTTGGAAATGGCGTAGTGTACACAAACGTACATGAGCCATTGCCAACCCGCTTTAGATATGCCATTAGATTTTATTTTTTTACATGCGCATTGGCATTAATACATAAATCGCATCCGTATCCTTGTCAACAGAATTGATTTTTGTTGGTGCCAATGGGTCTTGCATTTCCATCTGGAATTTTTCACCTTCAACCTGGCCTGCAACGTCAAGCAAGAATTTAACATTAAAGACAACGGTGAATGATGCGTCACCATTATATTCGATATCAAGTTCTTGGGTTGCGGTACCGGCATCTGGGCTTGATGCGTTGATTACCAACTTGTTCATACTGAACGTCAACTGAACAGATTTTGTTTTATCAACACTGGCAACGGAAACCAAGTCAACCGCGTTAATAAATTGTTTTCTGTCAAGGATTGCGATTTTATCATTACCCTTTGGAATAACAACGCGATAGTTTGGATATTGCGCGTCGACCAGTTTGCTGGTCAATGTTGCAGAACCGACGGTAAAGCGTGCCTTGGTATCCGACAGTTCGACCAACACATCATCAACATTTGCATCTTCCAACAACTTTGACAATTCACCAATTACGCGACGCGGCAAGATAACCGACGGCATTTCTGCACTTCCCGCCGGGGCCGGCATTGCACAAAGCGCCATACGTTGTGCATCGGTTGCGACGGCGGTCAATTTTGCGTCACCACTGTCATCAGAAATATGGAAATAAATCCCCCCCAAATGATATCGAACATCATCTGTTGGGATTGCGAACTTTGTTTGGTTAATCAAGTGCGCCAAATCCCCTGTTGTCATTTGGAACTTGGTTGTCAGATTACTGCCCGCCATTGCTGGGAAGTTTTCTGCCGGCAATGTTGGCAAACGGAAAACAGCACGTCCACTTGACACGACCAATTGGTCACCCGACTGTTTAAAAGAAATTTCTGCATCATCGGGCAATTTACGCACGATATCATAAAGCATTTGTACCGGGACGGTTATTTTTCCACCAAGTGTAATATCTGCGGCGACATGTTCGACCAATTCCAAGTCGACATTTGTTGCCGAAAGAATTAAATCATCTGCGGCTTCTATTTTAACATTCATCAAAATCGGCAAGGTTGCGCGCTTTTCCACAATAGATTGCATATGCCCCAGCGCACGAATTAACACCTGACGAAATACTGAAAATTCCATTATACGCTCCTGTTTTCCTTTAAGTGATATGTGTACTTCCTACACTCTGTTGCATTGATTTTAGCAAAAAAGCCCGATTCGGTGCAAGACCAAATACACCCCCCAATGTTTTTAATCACATTTTTTTGAAACGTTCATGAAATGTTTTAATTTTCAATCAACTTACAATCCTTGTCAAAGCGCGACAATTCTGTTTTGGCACCTGTACGCCCCCTATCCCTGCCTTTGCAGGGATGACAAACGGTGCCCAAAAATAAAAAACATAAAACAGTGATGCCTGCACCACGAAGTTTTAACGAAGTGGTGTCATCCTGGGACTTGACCCCAGGATCCAGGTCATTTATTCCTTGTTACCGGTGGTTGCGCAACAATCCAGTATATATACAAAAAAATCCCCCACCCACCGGGGGGGGATTTACCCCTATGAACCAGTGTAATAAACATCGGGAATTTCTATTGTATGATATTCACCATCGGATTCCTTATAATAATACGTGCCGGCCGAAATATAACATTCTTTTTTCGACGTGGCCCCAACGTCCTTGGTCGTCGGCTCAACCATTTCATAACTATTATCCTCCTGCAAGGTATACAAATTTATATCTTTAGCCGGGCATTTTGTGCACTCGCCTTTATCTAAATAATACTTCTGCTCACACTCAATAAACTCTTCACCTGTCGATTCACACCCATTATCCCCACACGCATGTTTTATATATATTGTTCCACCTTTGATGGTCTGCTCCTCACTCTTGACTTTTACCTTTGCACATGCGGTTCCGTCACAAACACAATACTTAACCAAAAAGCCACAATCCCAACCATCCGGCCACACAGTTTTTTGTGCCGGCATTTTCTTATACCCCGCGCCTGCATCGCAAGTCGACGTACAACTTTGTATATAATATGTTTGGGTACCCGTAACTATATCTGATTCATCCTTTACATTATACGCACAAATATTTTCCAAATCGCCTTCACAAGCATCCTGCTTTACCAAAGAATTTACATCACACTTAACACCATCCTGGGAATTACCTGCATTGACAAAGCAATAATCCAACGTCCCCATCGGACCAGTTGGCCCCACGCCATTTGGAAAGGTAACAACATCACCCGTTGTTACGGCGCGCGCCGCATACGTAACACCAACACAACAAGCAAACACAAAAATACTGCGTAAAAAATACATTATACTTTCCAATCCTGTGTGTAACACATAAACACCTTACGTCATTTAACGATTTTTATCAAGCCAAAATAAAAATCCCACCATGTGGTGGGAAAAAATCTTATATCTTTTCAATCACAACCATTGCCGCACAATAATCGTCTTGGTCGGTAATTGACAAGTGTACACGCGCATCATCACCCGCCAATTCGCGCAAGACGGCACGCGCACCACCACCAATTAATAATTCAGGCCGCCCCATATCATTATGCACAACCGAAACATCCGAAAACGTTATATCATCACCAAATCCGGTACCGATTGCCTTTAAAAACGCTTCACGTGCCGCCCAATAATTCGCCAAGTGACGTTCAGAATTTGCGTTATCGTTATCCGCATATTCCAATTCTTTTTTTGTAAATATACGCTGCTTTTTAAATGCCGACCAGTCTAAAAAACGCCCGCATTCGACCAAGTCAATTCCAATTCCGATAATCACTGATTAACCCCCTGTTTGGTATGTTGATATGCCGAATACTAATAACATTTATCCGATTCGTGCAAGCATAAAATAAAACCCCGCCATTTGACGGGGATTTTCTTTATTCACACGCACCATATGATTTTGCAACAACACGATTTATAACACAGCTGTCACCCAAAATATTACATGCCGAACGCACTGTTACAACCGGGCCGGCCGATGTTTTATATGAAATTTCTGCATTTTTGCAATCATATAAATCTGTAAACAACGGGCATGTATTTTCCCATGACTTACAATCGGTTACTGTATTTGTTGGCGCAACTGTTTCCGGCAATTTTAAATTCCACTTTACATAAAAGTCGCGCAATGTACCGATTGCATGTGATTTACCAAGTCCAACCTGGGCCAAACCATCACCAACGCGACAATTAATATTTCCGCGTTCAACAAACGCCGTAATTGCCGTCGCCAAACCGCCGGCACCGGCACCGACCGCCGCGCCAACCCCAATGCTTTTTCCCATATTAGACTTTTCGCCCTTTAATATTTCAATTCCATCAAAAACATTAGCCAGCGGACTTATTTCGGCACGCGCCCTATCCACCGTCAAGCACCCTGTCCCCATCGCCGAACAATAAATACCAGTTCCGGCAATAATATCCTTATTCAGTGGTTTAAACGTACATTCATCTGCGACAATCGGTTCAACGCCCAATTTTCCATCACTGTATAAGCCCGCCAAATAATCAAGACAATCTTGCGCACCGGTAAAACCACGCCCAACACATTTTTTAAACACCGGATTGTCTTTCGCGGCATCATTGAAACAATCATCCATATTTGTATCTGTAAAGCCTGTACATGTCAAAGTTGCGTTAAATTCCGCAATGATAACCGACGATGACGTGTCACATTCATTGATTGCCGACACATATTCGTTATATACCGAATACAAGTTTTGAACCGCGCGACATTGCGTCGTGGTTATTGCACCACCGGTTGTTGACAATTTATTCGCATCATCCAAGTATTGATTCAAAGTACCAACACTGTTTGATCGGTTCAAGCTTTCACTTAACTTTTTCAAATGCCCTTCATTTGTACAATCGAAATCACGCGCACCATGACCAACCGCGGCCCCGACCCCAGCCCCCAGCAGCGTTCCACCACCAACACCAACGACGGCGGCGGTACTGGTATCTTTCATCAAAGAAAACCCAAACAAATCTTTGTCACACGTAAATGTTTCACCTGTTGCGCGCCAAATTTCAGCCGGCCTGTCATCACCGACGGCACCAAACAGCCAACTGTTTGTAATATGTTTATCCTTGTTATATGCCGCAACGCGCACAAGACACGTTGCCGTTTTCGCATCCCAACGCGCATAGTGTCCACGCGCACCATCAACCCCATCACCAGAATTTACATGTAAACCTTGGGGGTTGGCCTTGACAAGTGTATTTGTGCTTTGTCCATTATATGCGCCAACCAAATTATTATATTCCGATGTGACATTGTCCGTCTTGCTTACCGCTGCGAACGATGGACCATATGTATTTCGATCCAACAAAAGGCATGTATTTTCCGCCTGGTTCGGGGTCAAGCCTGTCTTGCGAAGAACAAAGTTATAATATTCCGGCTGAACCTTGCGCGTGTTAAAGTCAATCCAAACATCATTTGAAGACAAATAAACATTTTCACAGTCAACACGCACATCCTTGATACACTTGTCCACTTGGGCACGACAAAGTCCCATGCCATTAACAATTGAATTGCGCACTTTTTCATCGAACATTTCATTCAAGCCGCCCTGTAACCCACCATTATTTATACAGCGCAACAAATCCCCCCTACACATATCGATGGTATAATCTGAATTTTTCACACCGCCATCGGGGCATTCCGCACTGGGGACATCGGGGGTATCGGGAACGTCTGGGACATCCGGCACATCTGGCACATCTGGTGTATCTGGCACATCTGGTACGTTGGGCTTTTCAACCTTGGACGGCAAATCAACCGTCATATTTCCCATTGTGTTAATGGGCAACGTTGGCATTGTCGGCATACGCGCCGTCGTTGCAGAACGCCCACCCGGCCGCGCTGCACCACGCGCCGTCGTTGCCGCATCGGCCGAACACATCATTGCGCAAACCGCCATCGACACAACAGACAAACCAAAAAGCTTTGATAACCCCGACATAAGACCTCTCCTTGTAATATCCCTTGGATTATATCATAAAAACAGCACTAAAAAAAGTTTTTTTCACCAAGCAGATTTTTATTTGCGTATTGACAAACCATATTTATTGTCTATAATATTTAATATGAAGAAACTTTTTGACACTTTGCACACACACAAGTACGCCATTATATGGACGCTGTGCTATATTGTCGCAATGTGGGCAATTCTTTACTTTTTATTTAAATTCAACATGTTTAATGGTGCCCAGTGGCATCGCCTTTTTAATTCCCGGCTGTGCGGATTTCCGGGCTTTGTATTTGGCATATTAATATTATCTGCATTACCACTTTACGTTGCGACAACAACACTTGTTGTCCGCAAGAAAGCGCCACTTGTCACAATTCCCGTCCCAAAAATACCACTACTTAAAAAGCCATGCCCGGCGCCATCCACCGACACCACACCCGACACCGACCAGGACAAGAAAGAACCTTCACCAGAATTGTCCCCCGACATTCCACCTGAATTACACGCCGCATTTATTCGCGCACGCCAACTTGTTCGCGCGAACATAACCGCCAACGCACAATCAACAGCACACGAAAACACCGATACCACAAACGATATTGCAAATCTATCCGCAACAACAACACACACACCGACCCAATCACCAATCACCGAAATCGACGTCGATACAAACGAACAAATAAACGACGATTTTCCATTACCATCCGATTTCGACATTGCATTTGATGACCAAGCAAACATCCCCAACGACTTTGCGCCAATGTCTGCCCCTATATTCAAAGAAATCAGCTTTGACGACAACACCCCTGCCCCAGACGCACCGGCCCCATCGGCACCGGCCACACCCGACGTCCGCCCAGATATATCGACACTGACCCAATATCTTGACAAGAACAATCAAACATACCATGTCGAAAATGACATCGTTATCACAGACACCCACGCCATCGCCACACACAGCGACCCCGACTTTTGGGTTGTCGACACCGAAAACTGGTTCGCCGCAGGCAAAGTTCGCACATCACCAATTACCGACGCCATAAACATGGCCCATGAACACAAAAAGACGCCGGCAATATACCTGGCGTCGGAAAACATTCTTGACATTGATTCC
>JAGBGA010000060.1 GCA_017936185.1 Alphaproteobacteria bacterium
AACAGCATCGCCATCTTGTTTTTTCGCACCAATTCCAACAACATATCAAACACCACCAGTGCGTGTTGTGGGTCAAGACTGCCGGTTGGTTCATCGGCCAACAATATATCTGGATTATTTGCCAACGCGCGTGCAACGGCGGTACGTTGTTGTTCACCGCCACTCATTTCCCCGGGGTGATGCGATGCCCGATGTGCAACATTCGTTGCCCGCAGTAATTTCAGTGCGCGCGCATACGCCACATCTTCACGCACACCATTTGCAAGCATTGGCAACATAACATTTTCAATTGCGGTAAAGTCGGCCAACAAATTATGTCTTTGATAAACAAAGCCAATTTTTTTACGTCTTATTTGCGTACGTAAATCTTCATCCATTTTATGCACAGACGCGCCATTAATCAGAATGCTGCCCGAACTTGGTTTATCAAGCAACCCCACACACTGTAACAGCGTCGATTTTCCCGACCCCGACTGTCCCACAAGCGCGACAATTTCCCCACGATACAAATCAAATCCACCACCACGAAGAATATGTAACGGTTGTCCACCTTCGATAAAAGTCCGCTTAATATCCCGCACCGACATCACCGCATCGGCATTTTGTATTTTCGACAAAGAATTTAAAATATTCGCCATTGTTAAAAATCCTTGTTATTCATTTCTTAACACCTCTACCGGGTCGGTTTTTGCGGCCTTCCATGCGGGATAAAGCGTTGCCAAAAACGCCAACATAATCGCAATTAATGCAATTCCAACGACATCCGACCACACCAACTTTGATGGCAATTCTGACAAATAATAAAGTTCCGCCGGAAATAAATCACGCCCGGTCAACCATTGAAAGAATTGACGTATCGGTTCAATATAGACCGCAACCAACACCCCAAGTATGGTTCCAAAGAACGCCCCAATAATACCAATTGACGTACCCGACAAAACAAAAATCTTCATCATTGATTTTCGCGACACACCGAACGTGCGAAGAACGGCAATATCTTTATTTTTATCTTTTACCAACATAACCAAGCTTGACACAATATTAAACGCCGCCACAATCACAATCAACAGCAATATCAAAAACATAACATTTGATTCGACCTGAAGTGCCCCAACAAACCCACGATTAAGGTCGCGCCAATCCCGCACCACAAATCCATCTGGCAACAACGTTGTCAAACTTTCGACCACATCATTTGTATCTTCTGGGTTATCCAAGAACAAATCAATATGCGTCACACTGTTTCCAATATTCAAATACTTTTGTGCGGTTTCCAACGGCATAAATATATACCCAGAATCATATTCATACATTCCCATAAAGAAAGAACTGACCACCGGGTACGACATAATTCGTGGCATTGACCCAAACGGCGTTGGCGTCGCATTGTTTGCCGACACCAACGAAATATTATCCCCCATTGTAACACGAAGTGCGCGTGTCAAAGATGCCCCAGCCACCAATTCACCATCATTAACATCATCCAAATCTTTACCATAAACGCGTGTGCCAGATTGTGCTTTTGCGGCCAAATCCGACATACGTATACCACGAATCATTGCGCCGGTATTATTACCTTTTGCGGTTGCCATAACCTGGCCTTCGGCGATTGGCACAATACCTGTAACGCGTTCAGACACAACCTTGTTTTGTTTAAATTTATCAATCAAGAAATCAAAGTCAGAAATCGCGCCATCTTGGTGATATACCACCACATGTCCATTCATCCCCACAATTCGCCCCAACAGCGTATCATGGAACCCCCCCATAACAGACATCACCACAATCAGTGTCGCCACCCCCAACATAATACCAATTAACGACACCCACGAAATAACCGAACCAAACCCGCGTTTTTTCGCCCCAAGATATCTGAACGCAATTTTTCTTTCCAGTTTTGAAAACATTTTACCATTCCTTAATCTTCACTTAAAAAGTCGCGCAACGCATCACCCACCAATTCTTCTGCATCTGGGTTATACACACTTGGCACATCAACAATTGAAATCACACGTGGCGACATAAACACCACCAGTTCCGCAAACGGCGACACCAATGTTTCTGGTGTTGTAACGAACGAATGTGTTGGAATTCCAATAATTACATAGTTATCCCCGACACTTGACGGTATATTAAACGACGACAATTCCCCATTACTTGTACGAAGGACAATTTTCGCATCAATTTTTTTCCGCCCCGCAAAGTTACCATATGTTCCAGTTGCCCCAACAATCAAATCTGTTTCAAGTCTTTCTTCTTTACTGCATTGTCCGATATCAAATCGCGACTGCCACCCATTTGGTATTGCGAATGTTCCTTGGGAAACAAGTACAACATTTGCCTGTTGTCCCAAAAATTCTTGCAGTGTTTTTGTATTAATTTCCGGTCCCACAACCAACGCGCGTCCCACAACCCCAGGGATTGACATTTTAATATTTTTATCACCAAACGCCGGCAACAAGTTCATCCATACAATTGGATTATCGGTACGTGGATAGACACGATACACATCTATATCCCATGCCAACATAAATTTTTTCCCTGAAATATCGGCAATAATTTTTGCGACTTCGCGTTCGGTCTGGTAATTACCTTCAAAGACAACCGTTTTGTCTTGCCAATCAACAAGAAGATTTCGCATATCCGCCCCATGCATCGCATCAAGCAAAGCCATTATAATGGTTTCATCTTGTGGCATTTTAATCAACCATTTTCCCCGATGCGTCAAATGCAATTCACCATTTTCTGCATCATAAGAATAATACGCCCGCCCCATTTTTGTAACCAATTCAATTACATCTTCGACTTCACCGGCTGTAATATTTCCCGAAATTTTTTCATACATCACTTCATCTTCGACCACTGCGATATCTGTCCCATAAAGCAACTTGTCCAACGCCTGACGTACGGTTAAATCTTTTATTTCATAGTCTGAAACAGTTGGCAATTCTGGCAACGCATCACCCACACCCAATCGCACAATTTCAATTTTTTCTTCGGGCACAACCGACACAACACTTTGGTTATTCCAATCCACTTCACATCTTTTTGGCAATTCTATTGAAAAGCGTCGTGCAGTATCCGTTGTCAACGCGGCCTTTTTTGGAAAAATCGGCACAGAATTTTCATTAATCACCAATTCATCAACAACGGTCACATTATCATAAAGTGGTTGTTTTTGTTGTTGATTTGCGCACGCCCCCATTGCGACCATCGCCCCCAACACCAAAAGCATTTTCATACGTTGCATCATAAAACATCTCCTTTTGTATCCAAGATACTAAATATTCATAACTTTTTCAAATTCTTCCAACGTCATTTGATGGAATGGTTTTTGGCTTGGCGTTACCAAGTCACGCACCCGTTCAAACTGTGCTGCAAATCGATTGACCAGTGCCACAATTTCCGGCGGCAAATTTTTATTTCCCGCAATCAATCGCCGTCCATATTCGACAACAAATTCAAGAACATCTGCGGCAAAGAAACGCCCAACATAGTTTTCCATTGCGATACCGCCTTTTTGGACGCAGATTGCAGACATTGTC
>JAGBGA010000061.1 GCA_017936185.1 Alphaproteobacteria bacterium
AACGGTTTTGGCCGTATTGGGCGCTTGGTACTGCGCGCCGCATTGGAAGCAAAACGCGATGACATCGAATTTGTTGCAGTTAATGACTTGGCACCGGCCGAACAAAATGCATATTTGTTAAAGTATGATTCTGTTCATGGCAATCTTGATATGGATGTCAAAATGGATGGCGATTTTATCGTTGTTGGCAACCAAAGAATTAAATGTATATCGGAACGTGATCCGGCAAAACTGCCATGGGGGGAAATGGGTGTCGATATCGTTATGGAATGCACCGGGATTTTTACCGCCGCCGACAAAGCACGTGTGCATATTGACGCCGGGGCAAAGCGCGTGTTGGTATCGGCACCGTCGGCCGGCGCAGATAAAACAATTGTGTATGGCGTAAACCAAGACACATTGACCCCAAACGATATCATCGTGTCAAACGCATCGTGTACAACAAATTGCTTGGCGCCGGTGGCCAAGGTTCTTGACGATACGTTCGGAATTGTGTCGGGATGGATGACGACGGTGCATGCATATACCGGCGACCAACAATTATTGGATAAAAACCACAAAGACTTTCGTCGTGCACGCGCGGCCAATTTGTCAATGATTCCAACCAGCACCGGCGCCGCCAAAGCAATTGGATTGGTATTACCAAAGTTGGCAGGTAAACTGGACGGGATGGCAATTCGCGTGCCAACCCCAGATGTTTCGGTGGTTGAATTGGTTGCAAACCTGGAAAAAAACGCAACGGTTGACGCAGTTAATGACGCAATGAAGGCCGCACAGTCAAAAACATTTGGATATAATGAATTGCCACTTGTTTCAATTGACTTTACACATGACGCACACAGTTCTGTATTTGATGCCGGACAAACAAAAGTACTTGGGGACAAATTGGTACATGTGACGGCGTGGTACGACAATGAATGGGGCTTTTCAAACCGCATGTGCGATACCGCAGTGGCAATGGGAAAACTGATATAAAGAAAAAATCCCCCAGACGGGGGATTTTTTTTGTTCGTATTATTTACATTTCGGGCGCAATCGCACCAACCGGACAGATTGATGCACATGTGCCACACGAAATGCACTTTGATGGGTCAATCACACATTTGCCGTCGGCATCAACAGATATCGCCGCAACCGGACACATGCCCATGCATGTGTGACAACCAATACATTTTGTTTTATCAATTTTATATGCCATTATTTACACCCTTTTCTTATTCACGATTAAACAGACTTAACAAATACTGGAACATCGCAATGAATGATATATAAAGATGCAATGCCCCCAATACCGCCAGCTGATTCTTTTGGTATTCGTCACCAATTACGGCGTATGCGCGCTTTAAATTCTGCATATCATATGCGGTAAACAGCGCGAATACCAAAACACCAACAAAGCAAACAATCGTGCCAAATGTGCCGCCCAACATTGCCGGCCATATGAACGATAATATACCAATCAATATTAAACCAATCATGCCCATGAATAAAAAGATACCCAAGAAAGAAAGGTCTTTGACGGTCTTGTACCCAAACAGCGCCATGCACGCAAACATAATCGCCGCAACAATAAACGCCATCAAGATAGACCCGGGATTAACCGACAATGCAACCGCAACCAATGGCGTCATGGTCACACCAATCAATACCGCATAAAGCGCCAATAACATGGCCGCCGATACGGGCTTCATACTGAATACGCGAACCTGGGCCCATATTGATATGGCCAAGCCACCAAACAGCAACACATAATAAAGACCAGACATGCCGCCGGTATTAAAATTAAATAAATACTGTAACCCGCCACCCCATATAGTCAAATATGCCGCAACAGCCGTCAAACCAACCGCCCCAAACATCAATGCAAAAATACGTTTCAGGTATAATTCAATGCCACCATTCGCAACGTTTTGTGCGGTATTTTTCGTACAACAGTTTTTTTTGTCATCATTTTTTTAATTTTCTCCTTGTTATTTGAAATATATATAATACAATGACGTGTGTAATTCAAGACAAAAGGATAAAAAAATGGCATACATACCAACAGAAAAATACGACAAAGACGCAACAATGTCACATTTAAAAAAACAATACGATTTGGCAATCAAACGTCTTGAAGAAGCCAAGGCCCGTAAGGACGAAAAGGCAACTGCGAAAAATTTGGAAATTGTTAACGCACTTGCCCATACACTTGGAATAAAAGAAAAATAAAAAAAGGATTAAAAAAAATGATGTACAGATATATGTCTGACTTTGACAGATTTACACGCGAAGCATCTGTTAACCCATATGCAGGAAGATTGAACTTGACAATCAGTTTTGGCATGCAAGCGCGCGATGCCGCCCTTACAGGTATTCATGCAAAATTCGCGGAATTAAATAAAGAATATAAAGCATTGTGTGCATACGAAGCCAAACATAATCTTGGCGAACAGTCAAAAGCAAGAAAAGCAAAGCTTGAAGAAATCTTGTGTAACCTGGAACATTCTATTGCAACCGAAGAAGCACGCAAGGCGGGTTTTGCGCACCCATGGCAAATGAAAGAAGCCAAATCGCGATAAAACAATAAATGCACATCTGTGCGCGTAAAGCAAAGGAAAGGAACCGCGTTGGCATTTTATATCGACCCAATTTCACCAGTCGCTTTTTCAATAATGGGATTGGATATACGGTGGTATGCGTTGGCGTATATCGCCGCGTTTGTCGTGGGGTATTTTATGTTCCGCCGATTGATGCGCGTGAAAGATGCCAAGGTTTGCTTGGACAAAAAGCAGACCGATGATTTATTAACCGCAATAATACTTGGTGTGATTATTGGCGGACGGTTGGGATATGTTTTATTTTATGATGCATTGTACTTTCTGTCCCACCCTTTACAGATTTTGGCCGTTTGGAATGGCGGTATGAGCTTTCATGGCGGATTAATTGGTGTAATTTGCGCCGTATTTTTGTTTGCAAAAAAACAAAAAGTCAATGGATGGGCCATACTTGATATAATGTCGGTTGTGGCACCGATTGGACTTTTTTTCGGAAGAATTGCAAATTTTATTAATCGGGAAGTCATGGGACGCGCAACCGATGTGCCATGGGCCGTCGTCTTTAATGGCGACACAACAATTCCACGCCACCCAAGCCCGCTTTACGAAGCCGCCACCGAAGGCGTTTTGTTGTTTGTCATTTTGTATACGCTTTATAAATATACGTCTTTGCGCAATAAACCGGGCGCGTTGGGCGGTATAATGGGCATGGGGTATGCGATTTTCCGAATGATTTGCGAACAGTTTCGTGCCCCAGATGCACAAATTGGATTCTTGGCGGGCGAATGGTTAACGATGGGGACGTTATTATCACTGATTATGTTTTTTGCAGGTTTTGCAATTTTTATGTTTGCAATACGAAAAAAATAATGTACAATATGCGCCGTTGACCCAAAAAAGGAAAACAAGTTTAACACCGTCGGTTTGAAAGACTGGCGCATGTGAAGAAAGTTTAGGATGGTTGGCAGAGCGGTCGAATGCGGCGGTCTTGA